>NZ_QSOX01000021.1:71032-86130 GCF_003466325.1 Bacteroides sp. 4_1_36 | reverse complement strand
AGTATGGATGGAGCTCTTTTCAATTAAAATACGGTGCACTTTTCAATTAGTATCTACAATCCAAAAACGCAACCAAAAGCGCAAGAAACAAGGAAATATGACAAGGAGGATGCCCCTCGGCCAGTCCTGCACACGGCGTTCTGTCCTAAAGTGCAGCGATTCCCATTGCGGACGTTGCGAGTCCTGCCATAAGCATTGCGATTGTGATTGCGGATGTATGTGTATGAGGTGAATCAGATACGTGCGTCCACGAATCCGTATGCCTGCCTGAGTAGGTGCCCGTACTTCGTCCATACACGCTTATCCACCGCATCACCGAAGTGGGTGGCTTCTTCCGGAAGGATGGACTGGTTACGCTCGCTGCGCTTATCCTTGGCAAAACGCCCCTCGCGGTCCTCGATGACACGCGTATTGTTCATGGAGATGAGTGTATATTTGCATTTCGAGCCGTTGAAACGCTTCTTCGGGAACCGTTCGTCTTTCTCTGCCAGGATGGAAGCCCAGAGCAGGTACTTGTCATGCTGCGGCGGCTCCATGCCCGCATGGGTGTGTTGTTCCACCGTCCACCCGTGTTTCTCCAGACGCTCGATGGCAAGCTCGTTGTAGGACTTCTTGTTGTTGGCACGGTGTGCATCCCCGTAACGGTCACGGTAATAATGCAGGTGTTTGTTGATATGGTTACGGTAGTAGTGGCAGAACTTGTCCATCAGCGCGTTCACCATGGTGTCATCCTCTTCATCACGCTTGACGAAGAACTCGTTGATGTTGTTGTCCACCGGCTCACGTGTCAGCATCTTCGTCACGAAGTCATAGTTGCGCTCCTGCGCCACTTCCAGGAATGAAGCGGCACTACCCCAGTCGGGTGTCAGCTCTATCGGCTGGTTGGGATTGCAGTCCAGGTCACGCCGGCTGTCATCGTTATTGGCAAGCTGCTGCCAGTTGTAGTTATGATCTTCGGCAAAGTCACGGATATAGTCGTCATTGGTCGCATTGTAATAGATATGGCGTTCATCCAACTGGTAGTAGCAGCTGTCAATCTTATCCACCATGAAGTTTAGGATCTCTATCATGAAGGAAAGTTTATCCATCACCTTGTACTGGTTTAGGATATAGTTCATGCCCACATTGGCGATGTTGTCGAAGATGGAGCCAAGGATAAAGAGCGTGCCGTCACGTGAAACGAACGGCGTGATACTTTGCCTGAGACGGACGGTCTCGTTCCAGATCTCCTTGAACAGTCCGGCGTCATTCGCAATCCTTGCATCAATGAGCTGCATCTGTAACCGCACAATCCTGTTCCAGACATCAAACAGCCGGATGCCGCGTTCTTCTTCATAATACTTGGCCGGTTCAAGCAACCATTTCTGTTCAGGCGTGTACGGCATGGAGGAGAGGAAGGTGTTGCCGTGGTGCTTCAGCACCGGATGCTCCGACTTGCGCCCGAAGATATGCTCATTGCCACGGTTGGTCGGCGCCGCCTCCTGGTCGAACTTCTCCTTGTCGAGTGTCAGCGCTTCATCGGTGATGTTGTAGTCCGCATTCGGACCGCGGCTGTTGCCGCCCTGGGTAAGTATGTAGAGCATATGCCCGTTACTGAAGCTGATACCATACTCAAACGACATGATGTGCTCGTAAGGTTTATACCATCCCTCAATAGGTTTGCGACAAACCACATAGTCACCGGTCTTGCTGACCGGATCCCACTGCTTATAACCGAGCATCTCCAGCATCTTGAACGCTGAAGGCAGGGTTTTAGTCAACGCCTGCCCAATGGTGGCCTGGGTGAGCGTAGTAATCCCTCGCGGCATGAGCCGGATGTTGTCATCTATCACGGCACCGGTAATGAATGATTTACCCGTGGCACGCGAGTAGATGACATATCCGTTCTTGTACGGCATCACGAGAAATGCCGCCTGCGCCGGATTGACCTGTATGACCTCTTCCCAGACATTTTCGTCCATTGTCCTGCCGTATCAATATCGTGGGAAAACAATGTAGTTCACACCTTCGGAGGAAGTCATGCGGGGCATGTCCTGCCCGGTGTCAGCCAGCAGCTGCGGCAACTCTTCCGGCCTGAACCTGGCGGATACGGTACAGACAATCTGTGTCTTGCTGACCGATACCATATCAATGTGCTTATGGTCAACCAGGTAAGAGATGAGTCGTTTGTTTGTCAATTTTTTCATGGGTAATCTGTTATGAGTTCATTATTTCTTCAGCTTGTGCGTCGTCGATAGGCGTGTACATCGAATCCACCAGAACCTTCTGCTCTTCCTGGGAAAGGTTGCGGACGGCATTTAGGGGAATATCCACCTTTTGCCCCATACTGTTGATCTGGATGTAGAATACGTTCTTCTCCATGCGTCGCGGGTCCTCGACGGAAGCCGGCTTCTCACCAATCATCTGATGCAGCACTTTCTTGGCGTTGTTCCATTGCTTGAGATCACCTTTGAGCTTGCAATCCCGGATAAGCTGAATCTGGTCCTTGATCATCCAGGCATACCAGAAGTCCCAGTCGAACTGGTGCTGTGTCTTGAACAGCTCTTTTGCCAGGGCGATGTCCTTCCTTATCTGGGTACGCGAGATACGGTATTTTGCCAGCATGATGTTGATGATGTGGCTCTCGTTCGGATAGTCATCCAAAAGACGTGCTATCTGCAGCACCCGGTTGCACTGCACACGCAGATGCTCCGGCAGCGGACTGTTCTCCGGGTCGATGATGTGCTGCTGTATAAGGTCGTAGGATTGCTCCTCCAGTGCGGCCTTGCTTTTGGATGCCGTCAGACGGTTGTTATTCATACTCAAGATACTGCTGTTGCGATTTGATGAACTTGATAAGCTCCTGCTGTGCCGGGTTGCTGCCATTGACGGCCGACTTGATGAGTGACTCCCGGAGTTCAACCGTCTGGCGAAGATGCCCCCGGTAGAAGGCGGTCCGGACTTCGGTGCCCGGTGTGCGGAGTTCCGCGAGAAAGTCCGTCTCATCGGCACCTATATTGATGGCTATCAGCCCCGGAGGGATCAAACGATAGGCCATCTTCTCTATCTCCTCACGTTGTTCCTGAGTCAAATTCATCATTCAGCATTTTAAAGTCAAAATCAAAAATATCTCTGCCGGTATGGATGATTCCACGTTCCAGCTTCGGGTTGTGCGTGGCGTTCTGGCTGCCCACTACGGTAATCTTCCAGTCCTCGTTATACAGCAGCGCCACCTTCGCATGAAGCGCGAGGCAACGGTAGCAGTCCGGGAACGTGGTCACCAGATAATCGAACGGTTTGGGTGATATGCTGCGCACCCGGTTGTCTATCAGGAACCGCACTGACAACAGCTCGCCCGTTTCCACCTTCCGATGAATCGCCGCAATGCTGTCCATGGAGATGGAATAGGTGGTAAGCAGCAGGTGTGCCGGTCCCGTCTGTCTGAGAATATAGAAAATCAACTGGATCAGGTTGAACGCCCCTGAAGAGTAGAAATGCTTGTCCCTGCCGGGTACCAGCACCCCCATGGCGTCCGGATGCAGCAGCTTCTCCGCAGCCAGGTCGTGGCCGGAGGCTGCCGCATCCGTTCGGCGGATGTAGCCTGTCGGGTATCGGTCTCCCTGCATAGGACTTACTGCATCATCCGCCGGCATCATCTTATTCTCAATCTCGCTGCAACAGACCAACATAACCTATTGCAGTTCTGCCAAACGATATTCTATCCTTTCCACCAGTGCTTCCTGGGCAGCCACCTTCTTCTCGTATTTCACGCGTTTGGGGCAGTCGGGAAGGGGATTCTCCTTGCCGTCCTTGGGCTTGCTTTCCGAAGAGTACAGCAGCATGTTCCTTGCCTTGGTAATCTTGCTCTTGGCATTGGATTTCGCTTTCCTCAGCTCTTCCACGGATAGGGAACTGATGTCGGTCTCGTCCTCTTCCTTTTCCGGATTTTCTTCGGGGGTATCCGCTTTTTTGTAGAGTTCGTCCAGCTGCTCTTCAGTCGGCAGTTCCCTGTCCTGCTCGAACTGCCTTTTGATGGCAGCCAGCAGTGTCATGCGGTTGGAGAGAAAGGCTATACGGGCGACAATATCCTTGCGCTGCGTGCATACAGCCTGCGTGTTTGTCTCACCCAGTCCGGCAAGCATCCGGTGCTGGCGTGAACGTTCGTTGTAGCATTCCCGGAAGTCATAGATGATTTTGGCCATCACCGGAGGATAGGCGGGCTGTTCGTCCGCTTCACGCGCCAGTTCCCTCTCCGCAACGGCGACAATGGCGGCAGCCGTCTCTTCGGGAACCGTCTCGGAACGCCCGTCATTGCCCGGCATTGCATCATCTGCCAGGTCCACATCCTCAAAGCGCGGATCATCCGGATGGTACCACACCTTGATCATCTGCCGGATCTCGTATTCCAGCTTCTCGCGGGTATGCGGCTTTTCGCCCTGGCGTGCCAGACGTGCGGCGACAAACCCCTTATATCCAGAACGGGTCAGGATATTCACACCGGTGCTGTAATCACGTTTCTGCGAGTTCAGCCACTTGATGCCGTCCCTGCGCGCCTCAATGTAGCTCTGTGTAATCTTTGACATTGTATGTACGTTGTTTTTTGATGATACGCAAAGCTATTGCGATTTTTGTTGCCGGAATAGGACAAAACAAAATGTCCGCCCCTGCGTGAGAGCGAGAGACGGACATGAACAACCAATCATGAACAAAAAAGTCTTATGGAACTTCTGATGCGGCTTTTACAGTCAGGATGTCCTCCGTGTCTCCCTCATACACACATTTGCGCGGTGCGGTAAAGGTGTAGTGGAGGGTGTTCTGGTTGCGGGCAGTGGAGCTTGCTCCGGTAGTGGCACCATCACCCGACGCACGGAGCGCGCCGCGCCGCTTGTCACCCATCAGGTAGTTCGTGCCGTTGTTGTCGGTCACGATAAAGAACATCTTGCGCCCTTTGGTCGCATTCTCGAAACCGAATATCTTCTTCCGCATCTTGGCCGAAATGATATTCAGGTCCATCAGGAACGATTCCCCGCCGCTTTCTCCCTGGTCGGTAATCTTGAACTCGGCCAGCTCGTCGGTGAAATCCATCTTGTATGCCCTGCAGCCTTCCTTCATGACCAGGTCACCGACCAATGTACCGGCTTCTTCAAGAGAAAGAGGGGATTCCGTCTTTTTCGGGTAGTCCGGCCAGGTCGCCACATCCGCATGATAACCGAAGATGACGGACGGTATGATACCGCCCATGTTGTCCTGGTTCTCGCAGTCCATTGCCTCGTTGATGTCATCAAGGGCAATACATAATTTAGGGTCTACTTCTGCCATAATCACGCCATTTTTTAAGATTTAACAACGTATGTACCCGTCACTTTCTCTACTGCACCCGCAGCGGGCGTCTTCTTCTGCACGGCAGGAGTGGTGTATCCGGCAGCCTCCAGGAACTCGACGGTATATTCCTTTCCACCGGGAACAGCCACATACGTGCCGGACTCACGCCAGGCTTCCTCGCCCTGGATACGCCATTTGCCTCCGTTGTTGGCCGCTTCATCCGGCGTAATGGTCACTTCAATGTATCCGAACGGATTGGTCCCTTCCGGGTCCACCGGACGGTCGTTGACGCAGAACTCGGACTTGTGCACAGACACGAACTGGAAGCCGATTACATACTTGCCCGCAGCATCGAACGTATAGGGATTGCCGGACATGAACGGCTTGATGGACTTGAAGTCGCTCTCCTTGTCAAAGCCGTAGCATACGTTCTCCTTGGTGGTCAGCATGACGAACTGGCTGCCGTCGGGAAGGTTCGGAACGCGCACCAGCTCACAACGGTTGTTGGAACCAAGCAGGTGCTGCGTGTCGGAAGTGTCCTCCTTGAGTCCGATGACAATGGTGCCTTCGTCCTTGCGCCAGTCATCGTACATGTCGCCCAGATCGTCGGAAATGAACATCTTGATGTTCTTCTTGCGCTTGAAAGTGCGCGGCATGTGGCGCCACATTTCCAGCAGCTTCTCCCCGATATTGGCGCGGGACAGTTCACCGGTCGCATAAACGTTTCCCTCGGCACTGGAGATGTCCCCGACAGCTTCGCCTTCAGTGATAATGGTACCGATACCGTCGAAAGAGTCTTGAATGTCCGTCTTTTCTTCATCCGCACTGTATTTTGCCGTGAAAATGGCAAACAGCAGGTCATTGGATGCCAGTTCGTGCCCGTGGTTGATCAGCCACAGCTCGAACGGGTGTTCCTTGCGGAGTGTACCGGGAACCTCGGCAATGTAGGTGCGTCGGTAGCGCTCAGGCTCGTCGGACATCTCCATTACAACGGGACGCACTACCAGACGTCGGGGAACAATCTTGCCCAGATACTTTCCGGCAGTGAACTTTCCGGTGTACTTGCCGGAGATGCTTCCGCCCTCCACCTTGCCCAGTTCAAGGGAGTCGGTTATGCCCGGTACCGGAGTGAAATGTCTCAACACCTCTGAGGCGTCGAGCTTGTCGACCGCCTTCAGGATGTCCTTGTGCTTTTTTACCGCGGTCAGAACGGCGGTAATGTCAATAGGTGCTTTAAAATCCATAATAGAATAGTTTAGTGTTACTCATTCTCAAAACTGTTGATCGGGTCTGTGGCGATGTCCGCAAACTTGTTGTCTTCGTTCGCTTCCCGATGGCTGTCGGTACCCGTTCCGGGTATTTTGGCGACAATGTCACGGATAACTTGTACCTTGGCCTTGTTGTCGGCGGCATTCTTGATGCTGTCACTCAGGCTGTCAAGGTCATTCACGACTGCCGTCAGACTGTTTTCGGCAGTCTCCTTGGCAGTGTTGGCGACAGCCAGGTCATTCTCTGCCTTGGCCTTCGCTTCGTTGGCGGCCTTGACGGCGTCATTGATGGCCTGCAGATTCTCTACGGTAAGCAACATCTTGCCGTCTTTTTCCTCAATGCCTTCGCTGTTGAGGATCTGGTTGATGAAAGTAAATTCTTTACGCATAACTGTATTTGAATTAGAAATGTCAGTCTTGTTGCCGGTAGGAAACAGCCCTTTGATACCGTCGATAATCTGGGAGACCAAGTTTTTGTCACGGCCTTCCGGTTCCGGCTTCTCCTCCGAATCGATAGCCGGCAACGGTATACCAAGCGCGGTGAAGCAGTCGGTCATTTCATTGGTCACCTGCGGCTTTTTATGGGTACCGGGAATGATCTTGTCTATGAATCCCCATTCCTTGGCTTCGGCGGCAGGCATCCAGCGTTCCTCTTCCATCAAGGTGATAATGTCCTTCAGGCTTTTGCCGCTACGGTTGATGTACTTCTGTGCAATCATCAGGTCAATGGCTTCCGCGCTCTTCTTCTTGTTCTGCAGTTCCTTGATGGTGTCCTCCAACTGGTCCGCATTGAGCTGGCCCCAGATGTCCACTCCCAGGCTGCATTTATGCGCCAGCCACATGCCGTCCTCGTGCATCTCGATGGACTTGGCACCGAATGCCAGTACAGTGGCTGCCGAAGCGTTGAAGCTGATGAACTCCACCGTCACATTGCCGTGCTCGGCCATCAGGGCGGACATGGCAACCGCTTCGGCCACATCACCGCCATAACTGGAAACCTTCAGGCGTACGGGCTGGCCTTTGGCCTTGTCAAGAAAGTATTTCAGATAATTTTTATTGTACCAATACCGATCAATCGTTCCGAATAATGTGATAACTGTCTCGTTCATAAAACTTATTTTTGCGCAAAGAAAAACGCAAAAAAAACGGTACCCAAGGACATCGGGTACCGACGGTAAGCAGATAAACGTTTGAACGAAAGCGTGTTGTGTGTCGGCAGAGGAAGCCGTACGGCTATATTTCCTCCATGTTTTCAATATAGGAGGTCGGTTCATCCTGGATGCAGGTGAACGTGAATGAGGTACCGTTCCGTTCCGACACGGAACGTCCGCTTGTCTTGTTCGTGTTGAACAGCATGAGTGCGTCCTCCTGCCCGCACCAATGGACCACCCCGTTGCCGTCCACTGCCAGTACATACCACAAGCCACGCTCCAGCGTCTCCATTAAATGATGATTCACTGAGGAAAGTTTTGGAATCACCCCTTCGACCGACACATTCCAGCAATCCCCCGCATCATTCACCTCCTTGTCCTCATTATAGGAATAGGTGTCATTGGCATATACCGGTATGGAAACAATATCCTCCCGGTTGCGGAGTTCCAGATAGTTCAGACCGGCGGCATAGTCCTTACGGATTTGCACGAACGAGGCCGGAGGCACGGCAATCACCTGCAACAATCCTCCGACGTTTTCAAAATCATAATGCATTGCTTTCATAAGTCATTTTTCCCTGCTGGGAAATTGTCCCGAATTCGGACAACTTCCCCAAAATTATACGGTTAATAAAGTCTAAAATCGTGGTATTCTCCACCGTTTTCCTATATCCATGCCGGTTATACTCCCTGCGGATAGTCTCATAAGACCAGGTGTCGTCATCAAAGCCGAAGCTGTTCTGAAAGTTGCGGATGGCGGTCGAGAGTGGGATTCCGATACTGACATGGGTGTCGAGATAGAGGAAAAGCATCTGCTTGATCCGTCTTTCCACCTTGCTGCCGAACGCCACCACTTCGGTATTCGACATCGCCCATCCGTATCGGTAGAAGTCATCACGGCGTATCTCCACCGCCACGTTGGCGGTATATCGTGCCAGGTTCCGGTATCTGTTCTCGTATCGTCCGGGTTTTGCAAGCCTGGAAAGGAAGTCGTTCTGTAGCTCCTTGTCCGGGGACAGATTGACTATTTCGGTCCAGGTGTCGTCCGGGGCATTGAAATTGTACAGCAGGAATTGCTTGACATAAGGCTTGCAAGGGAGCCAACACACAAATCGGTCTTTCTTTGTCATTTAAAGCATTGATTTTTATACAAATATACAAAATACCGATAATATAGCCAAGGCCTTATACGGATATAGTATAAAAATCGTGCGACAGTGCTTTTGTACATGGTTTATCTTTTATATTGTTGAATGTCAGGCTGTTATAAGTGTACAAAAAGCGTACAAAACCGTACTAATTCTTTCGTTTGCGTACTTTTTGCCGTTTTTTGAAGAAAAGTACAATTCGTGCGCTATTCGTGCACGATTCGTGCGGAATTTGTACGCTTATAAATATTTGTATATCAGAATAATATGTACTTAATTCCGCACATCCGTACGAATGCACGATTTTTTCTCTGTTTTTTAAGGTAGTCCAATTTTAAAAAGAAGAATAAAAAAAGAATAATATACCCCCTCCGGGAATTCTCATGTCTGTTGCCACTTCCATGCACGTTTGTCCGAATCGTTATTATGACGGGTTGGGGGGAGGGGGGAAGGGGCAGAAGAAAAAACTGCATCCGGCTGTACTCACGCACAGCCGGATGCAGACAAATACCTAATATGCACTTTCAAGAATACTCCGCATTGTGTTTTCCGGGAATGTCATCACGGAAAATCTTCCGGATAGAACACCTTGCAGATGAATTCATATTCACGGGGAATGGAACGGACTCCTACAGCCACACACAAGCCTCGCGCCGCCATTTCATACAAGCGCTGGTTGGTGAGTACGGCTCCACGGAAATTGTAGCTGCTGCAGAAAACGAAATAGGCCGTCGCCAGGTCTATGCCGTAGATGTCGTTCGATATGATTTTCGCTGCATCCGAAGGGATGAGTGCGAAACCGAGCCGTACTGCCAGGCGGCTCAACAGTCTCTTGCGTTCAGCCGGTTCCGGAGAAACGACCACCAATATTTTGTGCTCTTTTTTCAGCATGATTGTTTGCGTAATTCGTTGAAAATATGTATCTTTACATCATAATAAATTGACATATTCTATCCCTTTCTCCATTTCGGGATGAAGCGGTTCCCGGAAGGTTTAAAGCCGGTTGTCCGCCGCACATACTCCATATCATCCGACAGTTCCAATTGTCCTGCATACTTGTCGTAAGGCTGTTCCGCAATGAGAGTCTTCACGATGTCCCGGAACAGTTCCAGGTCTTTTTCCCGGCAACGGTCTGAGATACGGAACCGGCAGCCTTCCGGCAGATCGACACACATCAGATACACCGCATCATAGAACGCCATGAAACGTTCGGGCGCCATCTCGTAGAGCGGCATAAGTCTGGCCATGATACTGGAATGTGTCTCGCTCATCAGAATGCAAGTTTGTTGTCCGGATTGCCAACCGGTAGTTCATGCGGGTCACTCTGGGGTGTCTGCTCTCCGGCTGTCTTGCCTATGGTGAAATACTCCACTCCTCCGGACTTGTCATCTATAACCGGTTTCCCGTCCTTGTCCAGGAAGAGAGGCAGACCGCTTTTGGCGTCATACTTGTGTGGGTTGAACACCCAGCCCTTCCATTCGCAGTATTTTTTTATCTTGTCCTTGAAGGCGGTGGAAGTGATGTACTTGCGTTGCTGCGGATCATAGTTGCAGAAATTGTCATAAATCTCCTTGCGTGGGGTACGGCGACAGTGCTCCTCGCTGCTGAAGTATTCGTCCGCCCAGGATATGATGGTCTCGCCAATCTCCTGCCTTAGCTTACGCTGCTGCAGGCGTTCGCCCGGTGCCTGCACGACCCCGAATTTAAGATAGAGCTGTATGCAGTTGGCCAGCATGTTCCAGGTCAGGTTCCACTGGGTGAAGTCCCATTCGGAAAAGAACAGTACCCCGAAATCATCCATGGGCTTGTGCTTGTCATTATAAAAATCGGAGAAGGCTATCAGCCATTGCCTGTCGGTATAGCTGGAACCGGTACCGCGGATGGCATGATTGGTGGGGATATATACTTTGGGTGATTTGGCGAACGGATAAGTGATACGTGCGCCCCCCTTTTTGTTCACAGTCCAGTCTCCGGTGAGATTGGGGAACAGAAACTCGAAGTTGAAGTTCAGCATGACATCGTCGATGAATACCAGGCGTGTCCGTTCGTCGATGTCATTCCAGATAAAGCTGTCGTTGAAGATGTCCGTCCGTTTCCCGGATATATAGACTGTATCGACAACCTGGCGCATCAGCTCACCGACAAGTGACTTGCCGCTGCGTCCGTTGCTGTCACCGACTTCCGACTGCTTGCCGTCCATGCCGATAACGGCACGTGTCACGTTCGCGTCCTTGCATTCCATCAGCATGTAGCCGATGGCGCACATCTTAGAAAGCAGATGAAGATTGTTTTCAAAGATTTCACTCTCCTCAATCTCTTCCGGCCTCTTTCTCCAGGTGAAATTGCTGGTATTGATAAGGAACTGGAGATAGTGGCATTTCCTGCCTTCCGGAGAGAGTTCGTAGTCATACCTGCCGTCCTTCTCCCTGAATATAATGAGGGGGTGGCCGAGGTACCTGGCATCGGTGTTCTTCCGTTGTTCATCCCATATCTGGTGGGTGATGCTTTCATATCCCACTTCCTTGACCTCATGCTGGGTGATGTGCCAGCAACGGTCACGGAAATAGAAATATTGCTCGTCACGGGACGGGGAGATGAAGTTCGGTTGGATGAAGGCGAGCCTTGACATCTGGAACGGTCCGACGTATTGCGAGCCTCCCTTGAGTAGCTGGTTGTTGACGAAACGGCTGCAGTTCTGTTCGGCAAAGGCGAACATGAAATCGCGTGCGTCTTCCACGTCAATGGTGCGGACTACCGGCGGCTCCAGATGGATATATGTCCAGAGTTTGGTATCGAGCAGGCGGTAACGGCCGATACCCCGGTTCTGGAAAAAGGTCTTGGCGGCCACATAATCATATTCAAACACCGGCACCCTGTTACCGTTCGTTTCCTTGTAGTCCTCATTCCAGAACTTCTCATCCTCATCATAGGGTAGGGCAGATACCAATTTGCCGTTCTCGTCAAACTTCCAGGCATAGCGACCAAAGATAAATTCCGGAAGCTCCTGCAGGACCTCGCGGTGCTGCTCGGCAAATTTTTCATGGCTGTGCAGGTTCCATAATTCCCGTAGTTTCTGGTCATTCCATGTGGTGATTTTGAACACTTCCACATACTTTCCCATTCCGGACTTCTCGTTGCAGGCAAATTCCAGGTCTTCGGCCAGTTCCTCTTCATGACCGGCCAGCTTATCGGCCAAGAGGTCGTCCACTCCCTTGTCGCCTTCATCGTTCTTGTTGATGTGGCCAATGAATATTTCCACCATGATACCGCGGTTCTTCAGCATACGCATATATTCCTTGAAGTTTCGGGCAGCGGAGAAGAAACTGCGTGGTCGAAAATCAACTGGAGCATTGAACTTAATGTTACGGGAGAGGTCATTCCAGTCCGCATCAAAAATGAAAGCCACTTCCTTGACTCCGCAGACAGTGATTATCTTGACAAGATCCTCCGGCAACGCCCCTTTCTGTCCCAGGTTCTGGATGCCGCTGACCGCTATGGAGGGGATACCGTGCTTGCATGCCTTTTCCGCTTTCTTTTCTCCTTCCTGGATGTAGAGTCTTGGGAACTGCTCTTTCCTCTTGTACATCTGCCTCATGCGTTCCGGGATGTATATGGGCGTACCGCTGCCGGCAGGAGACTTGTACTTGAACGGTTTCCCTTCCTTGTCCCGGTGTTCTTCCGGGAATTGCCAGCGGACGCGGTAATACACTTTGAGTTCCTGCTTGCCACGCCCCGGCAGCTTACGGGTATAAGTGACCGGCATGCCGTCCAGGTCGTAATATTCGATGATGACATCATCCCCGTCAACGATATTGCCGTATTCGTCAACGGTTCCCGGACGGAAAGTCTTCGCCTCGAAAATGCTCTGTGTATCTCCCTTCTTGAAGATATGTGCCGTCACGTCCTGATAGGTCAGACCGCTGTCAGCAAGCATACGGGCGCAGAATGTATCGACACTTTCTCCCTTGGCCTCCTTGCTCCGTTTCTTCATTTTTGTGGGTTTGGAAGGTTTCTTCTCCGGTTTGGGGTCCAGCAATACATTGAATTTGCGCGCCAGGTAATCGCATGCCTCCAGGAATTGCATGTCTTCTGCCCTCTGCAGATAGTCCAGCGGTTCTTTGCCTTTTATATCCGGGCAACTGAAGCATTTGAAAATCTGTTTGGCCGGAGAGATATGTAACTTCTCTTGTCCATGGCATTTAGGGCATTCGCATTTATATTCGGCCCCCCGTTTGCGTAGTTCGTGGAAGTCACCGATAACATCAAGGAGCCTGCCTTTGGAAGCCTCCTTGATTCGTTTTATATCGTCTTGAGTAAAGTACATAGTTCTGTATATTGCCGCTACGAATTACACTGTTTCCGGGTTCGGATGGTAGGACTTAAATCTTGCCGAGAAACAGCAAATACGTATCGAGTTCATTTTTCAGTCGGGCATTCTCATTCCTGAGCTGCTCTATCGTGTTGTTCCGGCAGGAAACAGCCTGGTGCAGCCGGCTGATTTCCTGCGAGTAATCAATCTGTTTCTCACTCTTTTCCACCTTCTTCAGCAGTCTTTGCTTTACTTTGCCTATTTCCTGCTCAAGATAGGCGTTCCGCTTTAACAGACTTCTGACTTGGGCCTCCATATGAATAGTGCGCTGCCGCTCCCTACGGTAATCCTTGAGCAGGTATTTGAATAAAGTTCCGATAGGGATATATGGTGTAAGATTTTCTTCCGTCATATGTTGTGGTGATTATCAAGAATGAGATTGGTGTGCCTTAAAACCATCGAGGAACATTTCGGCCATCACTATATTGATTCCGTGATGCTCCTTGAGGTTTTCTGGACGTCCGGTCAATGTCATGCTCAAATTCTCCTTATCATAATCACGCTCCACATCGAAGTATAATTCCTGCCCTCTGTCATCATGGAAAGTAATCCGGCACCTTTCCACCAATCCCCCCAGTTCTGAAGAGTCTAACCACAAGTCCGGCTTTTTATCTACCTTCAGATGACAGTAGCGGTGTACCTTGCCACTTTTTCTGATTAACTCCACTTCGACGATTGTCGCTACCTGATTGGTACGCAGAATGCGTACTTTCTGACCTTTCTTCATTGATATTTCTTTTTTATTGGTATTCATTTCATCTGGTTCTGATGCCAGTAAGAAATCATCTCACTCACATTATGAACCTTGATTTTCGCTTTGATATTCTCCCGATGGCGGTTCACCGTATAAGGTGATATGTGCAGTTCCGCTGCAATATCATCCGTCTGGCAATTGGAAGCGATGAGTCTGAAAACATTCATCTCACGGGCGGTTAGTGCCGTGTCAAGTTCCGGGCGACAAATCACTCCCTCATGTTCGCACTCACCTCGTAGTGGGCACTTTACCTCCTCGAATACGAATTGTCCATCCTTATTGATGTCAAGGTTGTATTGGTCATACTCGCCGAAGTTGCAGCGGATGAAGCGGTGAACTACCCGGAATTCATAATGCCACCTATTCATTGTACTACTGGAGTAAAGTTGCATTAACCTGGCATGTGCTTTCGGGTATCTGTCCCTGATGACAGCAAGCATGTACTCGATGGTCGGGCGGTTGTCCTCACAAAGCACAACTGCCGCATGCCCAAGTTCTTTAATCATCACATCACCTTCGGGGGTGTTGTAGAACTCGATGTTAGTTATCGGCATGAATTTCACAACGTGATGAGTTTGTAATATGTGCTTGCTCCATTTCGCGAACTTGAACTATAGCTTTGCGAATTAGTGAGGGATAAAATGTACCTTGTACATCTACTTTGTACCCACTTGTGAATTCAAAGTGTGCATAAATCTGCTCTGGAGTGTATTTCACATCGCAGACTTTTAATTCTACCTTGAAAAACTCAAAATCCGCATAGGGATTACCACCGAAGGGTATTCTTTTAAATTCCTCCATAATTTGATTGGTTCTTAATTTTGTTGAATTATGAAAATGTTCTCATATAGTTCTCTTTCCAAAGGTTTGAAGGAGTCTTTTCTTAACTTGTCGTAGAATGTAATCAATGACATACCGCTTCTTCTTAGGAACTCATCACGGAGCCTCAGTCTCGTGCTTTTCTCCATCTGGTCGTAATGGTACTTGGGTACCATTTTTTGCTTTTTCTCTTCCATAATCTTAAATATTACGATTGTTATTATTATATTTATAACGCAAAGGTTTAAAATAATAGTCTAATATCAAAATATTAATCCTATTATTTTA
>NZ_QSOX01000021.1:0-71022 GCF_003466325.1 Bacteroides sp. 4_1_36 | reverse complement strand
TAATAGTCTAATATCAAAATATTAATCCTATTATTTTAATCTTATATTATTATTTAAATCTAGTATAAATAGTATAACATGTTTAATCCTGATAAAATAAGAAGATTATTTGAAGATAGAAAGATCAGTCAAGCACAGTTTTTGAAAGACACAAGTATATCTAAATCAAACTTATATGTTTGGCTTAATAACACTTCGATTCCTGGTGCCGACAACCTGGAAATTATAGCAGATTATTTTAATGTACCAATAGATTATTTTTTTGATAGAGATATAAACTCTTCTGGAATTAATATAGGTCATCAAGTTAAGGGCAATGGTAATAAAATCTCTGGAGATATAACTTTAAGCGAGTGTCGCAAAGAGATAGAGCATCTCAACGCTCTATTGGAGGAAAAAGAAAGAGTGATAACTGAGAAAGAAAGAACAATTCAAATATTAATCCAAAAGCAGAAGTAATATGGATAAAAAAGCGTATCTCTATATTGTTGAAGCTGGGCAGTTCAGTTTTGAGGTGGAAATAAAAGAATTATTAGGGAAAGTAGGAGATACTATTTGCATCAGCACAGACGGAATTGACCCTGATGGATTTGACGTTAAAATAACTTGTATTGAGGAAGATTACTATGTGTATTGTTCAATGCCAGGTGTTGATTAAAACCTCCTTTCCTAAAAGTAATTTAGGTAACAAAAGATATATAATTGACTATCAGCCAGTATGAAAAGTAGTGGCAACGGAATCACAAGGAAAAAACCGCAAATGGCTAATAAAAAGCTTTTGCGGTTTTCTTGTTTTAGAATTAGAAAATGTCCGCATTTTGTCAGCATAGGTTGTAATGGGAAACAAATTGGAGTATTTGGTTTACATTGCAGGCAAGATTTATTTGCGATACCTGGAGAAAAAATTATCAATCCAACGGACTAGATATACTATAATAACTCCGGCTATGACCATACTGATAATACGTACCAACATAATTTATAGAATTAAAGATTTGTTTTTATAGAATAATAATGTGCAAAGATAATTGATTGGTGGAGAAACAAAAACTCTGGAAAGGATATAAAGATAGGAATTAACGCATATTTTCACGGATATAATCTTCTATTGTAAAATCACTCTTATATCTAGATATTTCCGGATTCTTCTCTACAGTCGTAATGCAACGTTTTTCTTTACCAAGTACCAACCGATTTAGGAAGCTCAGGATGTCATGACGATTATCCTTCATAGGAGAATAGGATAGGGAATGTCCTATACCTTCCGCTATATAGAAATAGTATGCTGTCTCTTTTTCTTTCAGTTGCATACAGATAAAGTTTGAGCCCCATAGCCCCATTTCCTCTACTACTGCCTTAGTAAAAGGAACCGTGCTGTCGGCATCACCATGGAACAACATAAGAGGACAAGGGGACATTATCCATTTTGGAATACCATTGGCACAGATTGCTCCAGAAAAGGAAATGACCCCTGCATAATTGAAATTGGCAGGTAATCTGTCCGCAAAAGCCGTTTGATTGCAAATCTCATACTCTGCTTGAAGGGCAGTTATCGCACCTGCACTTGAACCGCAAGCTATAATTTGTGCAGGATTTATTTGCCATTCTACACTATGCTCAATTATATAATTTGTAGCATCACCAAAATCTTCTACAGCACAAGTGATTGCTTGTTGCAGGGCAGAAGAGAATCCTTGCAAGTCCGAATACTCCGATTTATCTATATCCTTTAATTGGGTACGGTAATCTGTTGATACTACCACATAGCCGGCTCGTGCCAAAAAATGAAAATAAGAAATGTAATCGGGATTATCTCTTCTCCCGCCTTTGAAACCTCCCCCAAATGCAAAAAGAATGACGGGCTTTGATTGTGTCCCTTGTATTTGATCAATCATTACATACTTGTCCAGTTTCAGAGTATCAGCCTTTTTGATGGCAAAAGTATATGTTTGCTTGTCAATATGCTGTGCATGCACAACAGTAGCTATACTCAATAATGAGCATGCCATCAAGATAAAAATAAAGCGTTTTCCCATATTCAGTTTATTCTATTAATGCTGCGTGGATTATCTGACCTACAAAGATAGAATAAAACTATAACTAAAAAGGGGAAAGATGACATTTAGACATAAAAAAAGGCTATCTATCCCAGACAGCCAATCTTTTTTATTAACCTTAAATCTAATACTATGAAAAACACAGTACAAAGATACGTACTTGCAGGAGATATCCAAATTTTAGCGGGTAATCAGCGGATATTATAACATGGTTTAGTAGAACATTATTTCCGTTAACTATTAACATAAATAATATTCAATTTAACAGAAGAAGGAATTAATATTCCTCATCAGTGATTGCAAACTTTAGTCATGTCCACTGTAAATCCACCATTGGCGGGTATAAATTTTCCTTTTCTTTTAAGAAATTCTATCAGGGTATCTACATCCATATTGTCGGCAGAGCAGGTGAAAAAACGCTGCTGCTCGCCGAATTTTTGGATAATGGCTTCTCTCAATGATAACTCAGTATAACTATTACCTTCCATCATGTGAAGGACTTCATGTGCATGTAATTGTTCCATAATCTTTTTTTGTGGCAAAGATAATATGATATTCTAAGTATAAGTGTAACATATGTGACAAAACCCAACACACATATCCGGATATTTGCTTTTACGTAAAATAACACTTGTTACGACTATGCTAAAAACCTCAAAAAAAGTAAAAAGGTTTTGCTTCTATACCATTGTAAACTAACTTTGGGAATCAACTTTTAAATGAATTAAAGCATATGAAAAAATTAATCTTATCTATTGCACTATGTTGTGCAGCTACGAATTTCTTTGCGCAGAATGCTGACCCTGCCCAGTTGGTCAACGATGGTAAGGCTGCTCTTGAAGCTAAAAATTACCAGGAAGCTTACACAAAATTTAGTACTTATCTGACACAAACAAACAACCAAGATTCCGTAATTGCATATAACTGTGGCGTTTGTGCCGATAAGATAAAGAAACCTGCCGAAGCTTTGAAGTATTTTGATATTGCTGTACAGAAAAAGTATAACCTGGCAAATGCTTATATAGGTAAAGCCGGTGCTTTGAAAGATTTGAAGAAAAATGATGAGTATGTTGCCACTTTAAAGGAAGGGCTGGAAGCAAATCCCGGTAATAAGACATTGACTAAATTGTATGCCACTTATTACGTCAATCAAGGTATCATGGCGCAGAAAGCCAAAAAGATGGATGCAGCCGAAGAAGCATTTAAACAAGCCATAGCTATCCAAGCAGATAATGTAAATGCACTTAACAGTCTGGGTTCTTTGTATTATAGTAAGGGTGCCAATACCATGAAAACAGATGTAGAAAAAGCAAAAGTTGAATTCAAGGAAGCCAAAGAATATTTGGATAAACTTATTCCATTGCTCTCTGCGGACAAACCAGCTCAAAAGAAGATGATGGATAATGCAAAAACGATGTTGAACTTCATCGACAGTCAAGTGAAATAAAAGACTCATATATAAAAAAGAGGCAGATATCTGAATTGATATCTGCCTCTTTTTTTGTGTTATGAAATGACTATTTAGTTCTTCTCAGTACAACAGCTGTACGTGCCGGTATGTAAAGCTTCAGCCACTCCTTCTTGTCTTTTTTATAAAGCGGATCGTGGATGGTAAAATGTTTGATGGTATCATCCGTCAAACCATTACCGCCATAATCTGGATTATCTGTATTCAAAATAACTTCATAAGTTCCGGCAGGAACCAAGAAACCGTAATCAGTAAAAGACTGCTTAGGGTTGAAGTTGAATACAAAAATCAAGTCCTTGCGCATATAGGCCAATACCTGGTCACCGTCATTATGCCATATTTCTTGGACCGGAGTAGCCTGGAAGTTCTTTATGCTTTTTACAACTCCCAACATGGCAGCATCAAAGTCACCCATATAATGATATGCCAGATTCTTGTTGTCCACCAAATCCCATTGACGGCGGGCATATTTACAAGACCAACCGTTACCTTCACGGGGGAAATCAATCCATTCCGGATGTCCGAATTCATTGCCCATAAAGTTAAGATAACCGCCATTGATAGTAGTCGCAGTCAGTAAACGTATCATTTTATGGAGAGAAATGCCTCGATTTACGGTATAGTTCTCGTCTCCTTTCTGCATGTGCCAGTACATATCCGCATCAATCAAGCGGAAAATGATGGTTTTATCGCCCACCAAAGCTTGGTCATGGCTTTCCGCATAGGAGATGGTCTTTTCATCTTTGCGGCGGTTGGTCACTTCCCAGAACATGCTGGATGGCTTCCAGTCTTCATCTATTTTCTCCTTGATTGTCTTAATCCAATAATCGGGAATATTCATGGCCATACGGTAATCAAATCCGTAGCCGCCATCTTCATATTTTGCCGCCAGTCCGGGCATTCCCGATACTTCTTCGGCAATGGTGATGGCTTTGGCATTGACCTGATGGATAAGCCGGTTGGCAAGTGTCAGATAACAAATGGCATTGTCGTCTTGATGTCCGTTGAAGTAATCTCCATAATTACAGAATGCTTCTCCCAAACCATGACTATAATATAACATGGAGGTTACTCCGTCAAAGCGGAAGCCGTCGAAATGATATTCTTCCAGCCAGAATTTACAGTTAGACAGCAGGAAGTGAATAACTTCGTTCTTGCCGTAATCAAAGCAAAGTGAATCCCAAGCTGGATGTTCCCGACGTCCACCGGGATAGAAATATTGATTAGGATCACCGGCAAAGTTACCCAAGCCTTCCACTTCATTCTTCACAGCGTGTGAATGGACAATATCCATGATAACGGCAATCCCCATACTATGGGCTGTATCAATCAACTCCTTCAGTTCTTCCGGAGTACCAAAACGGGAAGAAGCGGCAAAGAAACTGGAAACATGGTATCCGAAGCTACCATAATAGGGATGTTCCTGGATAGCCATAATCTGTATGCAGTTGTAGCCTTCTTGGGCGATACGTGGAAGAATCTTTTCCTGAAATTCCTTATAGCTACCGACCTTTTCCTCCTGCTGAGACATACCGATATGGCATTCATATATCAATAAAGGATCTGTAGATGGCTTGAAAACCCGCTTTTTCATTTTATAGGGTTTCTCCGGAGCCCAAACCTGGGCACTGAATATTTTAGTCTGTTCGTCTTGTACGACACGTGTAGCCCATGCAGGAATGCGTTCACCGCAACCACCGTCCCAATGTACCATCAGCTTGTACAAGTCACCGTGTTTCACGGCATCAGCAGGAAGCTTGATTTCCCAATTACCGTTTGCTTTACGCTTCAAGCTATATTTTTTTTCTTCTTTCCAATCGTTAAAAGTTCCGACCATAAAGATTTGGGTTGCGTTAGGCGCCCATTCACGGAAAACCCAACCATCGTCAGTACGATGCAGGCCGAAATAGAGGTATCCGGATGCAAAATCAGACAAGGTTAGTTTTCCTTTGTTGGTCAATTCCGATTCTTTGTCTATGGCATGTTGATGACGTCCGTTGATGGCATCGGCAAAAGGTTCCAGCCATGGGTCATTCTTGATTAAATTCAATGTTTCCATAAAGAGGATGAGTTTTGGATATTTGATAAATTTACGCTTTAACTTTCACAATTATTTTTTTTACACCGTCAGGGGTAATACCCGGAGCATGCCCGTCCTGAGGGAAAAAGATAGCAAACATTCCGGGCTTCACTGCAATATAGTCCTCCGCCAGTCCTTCAAAAAAAGTGATGTCTTTTTCCGCATTGTAAGGAGCATCAACCGGAAGGCAGTCTTGGGCAGCGGTATAACCCATTATCTCCGTACCGGACAAGGGTATTTGAATGTCAATATAGTCTTTATGGGTTTCCAGTTTGGCATTTTCTTTTTCTTTTGGGTTTGTCTGCGCCACGTTGACCAGCAAGTCCTTTCCTTTCAGTTCGGTCTTGCCGATTTCCAAAGAGTGCAAGTCATGTGATTTTAAAAAATCAATGGCCTGCTCAAACAGAGGATGCAGCAAAGTATATTTTTCTATGTTTTCAAGTCTGTCTATAACCATAATTCAAATGTTTTAAGTTAGTTATATAGGTAAATTATTCAAAGTCGTCTATGGTGTAATTCACAAAATCAGAAAAACGCTTCATCTGCTTGAAGATGTCGTCTGTACGATCCAAAAAGTCTGGAGCAAGAAAGAAGCTGTCCGGCTGGCAGCAGGCAACCGTATACTCTTTACACTGAAGGTATTTCAGATAGGGATAGTCCTTTGGAAATCCTTTTGGAGCTGTTTTTAGAAAATTCTCTCCGATGACGGGAAAGTATTGCTTGAAAGCAGGATCTTCCACTATACTGCGAAATTCATCTATATTGTCGTATACCGCTTGTCGCAGAGCTCTTAACAAGGGCGGGGGAGGACAATAACTTCCACCGGCCAACAAGCAGTTTCCCGGTTCCAGATGCACGTAATAGCCACAATGGTCGGATTTCTTTCCTTTCGCATTGATATATCCTCCCAGATGTGTCTTGTAGGGAGTTTTATCTTCGGAAAAGCGTGTATCACGATAAATACGGTATGTACAGTCCTTTGCTTCTATACCACGGATGCTTTCATCAAATAAAGAGATACGGGAGATAATTACTGTAAGCAAGTTTTCAAACTCGCTGCGGGCGACTTCATACTGTTCCCGGTGAGAATTGAACCATTCACGATTGTTGTTTGCAGACAGTTCTTTCAAAAATTGAAATATAACAGGGATATTCATATCATATTCTTTCCTTATTATCTGCCAAATTTACGGATAATATTTCTAACATGCTACAAAGAAGGGTAAAAAAAAGCATCGGCTCTGGTAAACCGATGCTCCTTACACATTTATCAATCAAACAGACGCTTCTGTTTTTGATGTACTTACTTATCACAAGCGGGTACGTCTCTTTTAATTAATCTTATATCTAATACTATGAAAAACACATTTATATAACACAACAAATTGGAATTTTGTTCATGCGGATGAGGATAACTTTAGCATAAAAAAATGGGTGGGTCATTTTATTCTGCATCCGGTTTGCACTATCTTTGCAAGAAAATATGTAGAATATGGCCGAATATAAATTTGATGAAGATAGCGTTAAAGCGCTGATAGATTGGGCAAAGAGCACATCTTTCCCTCAAAGTGTAACATTGTCTGATGCTGAGAACATAGTGGATGTGAAACGTTTTGTGCAAGCTAACCTGAGTGATGTAGATGCACATTATCCTGATGATTTTTATAATCCTGCCATCACGCGGCTATATCGGCTGAAGGAATATATGGAAGAGAACCAATAAAGACTTGGCACTGATTATGCGGAAAGCCGCGAAGCGATTAAGAAATCCGTGTTGTTCCGTATAATCAGTGCCAAATCTAATAAATCACCAGAGTTGTGCCCCCATTATAGCTTTATCTTAAGTATCTTTCCTCCATATCCTTCGACGGCCACATTAGTAGCCTTATAGGGAAGCAGACTTATGTTTTCTTCTTTTCCGCTGAGCAGCTCCGTAGCTTTGTACTGGTCCATCTGCGGTATTTGCAGGAAGTCAAAAGCATGAGAAGGAATATTTATGGCAAGGTCTGCCGAGATATGGTCGAAGTTCACGACGAACAGCAGCAGGTCTCTCTCAAATTTGCGCAGGAATGTATATTGCTTATGTTCATTAAAGCGCCATCCGTTGACATTGGCATACATCAAATCGAAGAAAGCCCCCTGAGAGATGGCCTTTTCTTCATTGCAAAGAGTCAGTAGCCGTTTATAAATGCTGTATAGGTGTTTCTGGTCCTCCGTCAGCATCTTGCCGTCGAACTTGCCGCCATTGCGCCAACGGCGGATAGTATCTACACTCCAATAGTCAAAGATGGTTGTACGTCCGTCCCGGCCGCTGAAACCTTCACTATCCATGCCCAGCTCACCAAACTCCTGACCGAAATAAATCATCATCGGATTGGTGTTCATGCAAGCTGACACAATGAGTGCCGGAATCGCCTTGCGTGGGTTACTGGCAAAAAAGTCGGAAGCGATACGTTGCTCGTCATGGTTTTCCAGAAAGTTCAGCATGCGTTTTTCTATACCTCCCAGACTTTGCCAAGAGCGGGTGATGGCAGTTGCCGATTCATACCCGCAAGTAACAGCCCGCAAGGTATCATAAAGTCCTACTTTGTCGTATAAATAATCAAACTTGCCACGGAACAAGTAATTCTTGTATTCTCCCGGGTTGTAGACTTCGGCTATAAACAGCAGGGAGGGATATTGTTCCTTGACCTGCGGAATTGCCCATTCCCAGAACTCTACGGGAACCATCTCGGCCATATCGCAACGGAAACCGTCTATGTTCTTTCCCGCCCAGAACAGCATGATATCCAGCATCTTGGTCCATGTGTCGGGAATGGGGTCGAAATGGCAAGTCCCGCCGTTCTGGTAATCCACTCCATAATTCAACTTTATAGTTTCGTACCAATCGGTGATGTTTGGATAAGCATCAAAACGGTTGTTTCCGGTAGCTTTTGCCGGAAACTCCCTATAAGGTTCGGCGGCTGCACCTTTCATGTCAAATTGGCCATGCAGTTCCGATTTCGGGATATAATAGAAGTTATTATATGGGCTGAACGCATAATTGGTATCATCGTTTGACCCCAGTTGTGAAGTGCCATCCGGCTGGGCATCCGAGTGATATTGACGGGCTACGTGGTTGGGAACAAAATCTATGATAACCTTCAGACCGCTACGGTGAGTGCGCTGCACCAGATTCTCAAACTCTTTCATACGCTCCGGTACGTCCTTGGCGAGATCCGGGTCGACATCATAGTAGTCCTTGATGGCATAGGGAGATCCGGCTTTACCTTTCACTATGGCCGGATGGTCGGGTTGGATATTGTGACGGCGGTAGTCAGTTTGCGTAGCATGCTCGATGATGCCCGTGTACCAGATATGTGTAGCGCCAAGCTTCTTGATTTCTCCCAACGCCTTGGCTGTAAAGTCGGCCATCTTGCCGCATCCATTTTCAGTGATGCTGCCATTATTGATGCAGTGGTTATTGTTGTTTCCGAATAGTCGGGTGAACACTTGATAAATAATCAATTTGTTTTCGTCGTTCATTTCTTTGTTTTCTATGTTATAGAATGGTTATTTTATTCTTTCCAAATGCTGCCTTTGTCAATGAGCAGGCGTTCCAATATATCATTGGTCGTATTATATCCCTGCATGAATATCTCCTCCGCCTTTTCCAGCTCTGTATTGCTGTATCCTTCCAAGTTATAAGGTTCTATCAGCAAATCAGCCTTCTCGCGTTCAGGAAAAGAGTTGGAGCGGAACATAAAATTATAGGAACGTAAGGCAATGCTCACAATGTTCATTTTATACTTGGTCGCCATCAGAGGGCTGACATTCACGGCAATCACTTTTTCGCATATACGGCGGAGGGTAGAGACAGGCAGGTTCATCAGCAGGCCTCCGTCCACGTAATGGGTGCCGTCTATATTGACCGGGGCAAACAATACCGGCATGCAACACGAAGCTGCTACGCGTTCGGCGATGTCCCCTTTATGGAAATGTACCAGACGTCCGTGGTCCAGGTCAGTAGCTGTAATAATCAGAGGGATTTGCAGTTCTTCCAGTTTCTTGGATTTCAGATTGCTTTTCAGGAAATCGATGAATTCTCCCAATTCAAACAATCCGACTTTGGGAATCACCAGTTTGGTCAGGTCCTGAAACTTGTGCCCGGCAAAGTAGTCAAGAACTTTATGCGGTTCATTGCCGTCGGCGTAGAATACCCCGGCCAAGGCTCCGGCGCTGACTCCGGAAAGTATATTGGGCTTTATGTCATGTTCCAATAAGGATTGCATGGCACCCAAATGGGCAAAGCCTTTGATGAAACCGCCGCTTAAGGCAAAACCTATTGGATATTTTTTAGTGAACCAGTTGTTCGTTACTACTTCCATGTTGAAAATATGATATATTGTTCGGCACGAAATTAATGATTTTATTGTAGGGAGAAAGGAAAATAGCGGAAAAAAGTTCAAAGTATTAAGAGAAAAGTCTTCTCTATTAAGGAGAAAGTTTTTCTTAGTTAGGGAAAAAGTTTTTATCAGTTAAGAAAAAACTTTGTTTATGGTTTGCGGATGTCTATCCCAAGCCTTGGGATAGACATCCGCAAACTGGGGATATGTATCCGCAGTGTGCGAACAAAGTTTTAGGATTAAGGGATACTGTTTGAGAATATACGTTTATTTCTTTGCGATTGCTTTCAGCAGTGCATATCCTCCAAACCACTGAATCAGCATGCCCGGAATGCCCATACGGAAATCTTGCACTGCCAAAAAGAAATTACCGCACAGTGCCCATTCAAAGGCCGTACCGATAATTTGATAGGAGAGGATTACACCCAGCAATGCCAATAAAGAGATATTCTTGGCATAGCGTGCAGCAAGAGCGGCGGTTCCGGCCAGCAGACCGGACTTTATAAGTATGGCCGGCAACACGGCTGCTGCAGGCATGGCAAAAAGCAGATGATTGATGACCGGAGACAAGAGAGCCGTCAGCAGACCTACCTTGAAACCATATTTATAAGCAGCTATCAGTGTAAAGAAATAGATGGGAAGCAACGTCGGACCGCCTGCTGGGACCAGATGGCAGAGTTGCGGCAAGGCGATGTTTCCTGCCACGAACAGCAGGGCGAATAGATAGGTCTTTACGTTGCCGAAAGGCAAAGAATAAAGTTTTGCAGATGTTTCCATTTGTATAATATTATGCATTAGTTGATAAATCTATTTTTATTATGACTGTTTAAAACTGAAAAGGTTTAATCAAATCTTCACCAATTCATATTCCATGGTTCCCAATCCTATTTTCTCGGCATGGCGCAATCCGGCAAGCCAGTCCGTGTCGGGGTGCATCAAGTGGAACTTGTCGCATCCACACAAGTCGTCGTGCTCGTGTGCCGTGGCAAGGCAATTGTTACCGTGCAGTATCGGGGCTTGGATGACCATATCTGCACATGCCTTGTCCAGTGCAACCGGGTCTGCCGAAGCCAGAATGCCGAGGTCGGGCACGATGGCGGCATCGTTGTGGTTCCAGCAGTCGCATTCGGGAGATACGTTCATGATGAAGCTGATGTGGAAATGGGGCTTGCCCATAACGACAGCGAGGGCATATTCCGCAATCTTGTAGTTCAGGCGCTCGGAAGTATCTTCGGCTCCCATCACGGCACCGTCGTGCTGGCAGAGGGCTACGCACTGTCCGCAACCTACGCATTTGGCGTAGTCTATTTCTGCCTTGCGGCTGGCATTGAGGTGCACAGCGTCGTGTGCGCAATGCTTCACGCAGATGTTGCAGCCGATGCAGCTTGCTTCATCAATCTTGGGTTGCGAGGCGCAATGCAGTTCCAGCTTTCCGCCTACGCTGGCACATCCCATGCCCAGATTCTTCAAGGCGCCGCCAAAACCGGCTTGTTCGTGCCCCTTGAAGTGGTTCATACTGATTACAATATCGGCATCGGCTATCGCTGTGCCGATTTTGGGTGCCGGACAATATTCCCCGTTCAGAGGGATTTCGCGGTAGTCCGTTCCCTTCAGTCCGTCGCCGATAATGACCTGGCACTGGGCCGAGATAGGGTTAAAGCCATTCTCCATCGCACTTTGCAAGTGGTCTACAGCATTGGCACGACGACCGGAATACAGCGTGTTGCAGTCCGTCAAGAAAGGTTTGGCTCCCAGGCTGCGGAGCAGGGTTGCCATTCGAGCTACATAATTGGGACGCAAGTATGCCAGGTTTCCGGGTTCGCCGAAATGGATTTTAATGGCAGCAAAGCTATCTTTCAAAGGAAGTTGCTCGATGCCTGCCCTTTTCAGCAAGCGTTCCATTTTATCCAAAAGATTGGATGTAGGGGAGGTACGCAAATCAGAGTAGTATACTTTTGCTTTTTCCATGTGTTTTTACCTATTTATAGTGATAGTATCTGCAAAAATAACGGATTATTTCCATATTAATAGGTATATGGCTAAAAAAAGTAGGGAAATCCCTTTTGACAAATAGGGGGATAATAAGAGGTCTATCCATGTTTCTGCCTACCTTTGTGGCAACTAAAAACTCGATAAGATGAAAACAATCAGACTAATTATTGCGGGACTGGTAATGACGATGGGATTCAGCAGTTGTTCCAGTTTGTTTTATGATGCTAAGGTAGATGTGTTGAACAGTATCCAGAAGGGGATGAGCAGGCAGGAGGTCACCAAGATATTGGGAACTCCAGAGTATCGCCGCTTCGACCGGGATATAGAAGAATGGGAATATTCCAGAGTGCTGTCCGGTAAAAGTAATATCAGCCGAACTCAGATTGTCGTGACTTTTGAAGGTGGGAGAGTCGTTGCAATGGACTCATTCTCCGGAGAGCCACGTACGTTGCCGGTTGTTCCCAGTGAAGTAGTGATAGATTCTCCAGCTCCGGTTTATGTCAGGGGGATGCACCCCGAAGACTTCCGGCATTTTTATGAAAAAGTGAAGTCCCGCCCTTTCAAGGATGATCAAATCGAAATGATGAGAACTGTTGCCCGAAACAACAGTCTGAACTGTGTGCAATGTGCCAGTTTGATGGCACTATATACTTTTGATGACGACAAGATGAAAGTCCTCAACATATTCGCTCCCAATATCGTAGATCCGGAAAACTACGAAGCGATTTTAGACGTCATTGATTCACTGTTCAAGAAAGACGATGCCAAGAAAATTCTGGGTATACGCTATTAAGAAGCAGGCATGTCGAAACGCATTGTCCGTTGGTGCCAAACACATGATGTATCGGAGGCTGACAGATAATGCGTTTAAGGTAAACAGATAATGCGTTTCGACGAGCTCTTATTCCGATAAAGGAAAGTGCCATAACGGACCGTTCCCGTGCCCTATATCCATGTTTTTCCCCCGGTTTATCGCAGTACCGATATACTCTTTAGCCTTGCAGACCGCTTCATCGAGTTTGCTGCTACCGGCAAGAAATGTAGCTATGGCAGAGGAAAGGGTACACCCCGTGCCGTGCAGGTTACGGCTCTCTATTTTGGGATTGGAATAGAGGATGCATCCGGATGGCAGGACGTCAGCCCCGGCAGAAGGTTGCCGGCAATAAAGCACGTCGCACATGTCATTGCCCTCCAGATGTCCGCCTTTGACGAGAACAGCGGTATTGTATCTGCAGGATAATTCCTGTGCCGCTTGCTGCATCTCCACAGTGCCGGCAATGGTTCGCCCCCAAAGCAGGCTTGCTTCATTCAGGTTGGGAGTAATGAGGGTGCATAGCGGAAACAGTTCCGTCTTAATGACTTGTATGGTTTCTTCGGTCATCAGCCGCCGTCCGCTGGTCGATATCATGACGGGGTCATAGACTATACACTCCGGAGTATATGTCTGAAGACAATCGACAATGGTGGTCACAATACCGGCATCATATACCATACCTATCTTGACGGCATCCGGCCTTAAATCATCCATAACAGAGGTGATTTGTGCCTTAACCATATCCACAGGTATCGGATAAACCGATTGTACTCCCAGTGTGTTTTGTGCAGTAACAGCCGTGATGACGGAAGCGGCATAACCTCCCAAAGCGGAAATGGTCTTTATGTCTGCTTGTATGCCTGCACCGCCCGAACAGTCGGAACCGGCAATGGAAAGGATAATAGGGGGAAGCATGAAATAATTAAAAATTAGAAATTAAAAATTAAAGGGGTGAGAGGAAAGCTGTTTCAGGTGGAGGAAGTGGGGGATGAAAGCTTCCTTCGCTTGCTGCCAGACATCTCCCAGCAGTACGGCACCTCCGAAACCTAAAGCGGCTATTTCCGGAAGATGTTCCAAGGTGATGCCACCCAATGCCATCACCTTTGAGTCGATAATACCAGCTTGCTGCGCCTTCTGCAAGGTATCGCAGGAGTAAGCGGAAGAATAGCCTTCTTTGGATATACTGTCATAAATGGGGCTGAGGAACACATAGTTACAATCTGATTTATGTTTCAACACTTCTTCAAGAGAGTGACAAGAGCGACTGACATGTCCCTTATATCCGGACGGTATCTGCGGATTGCGCCCGTTCAGATGAATTCCTTTCAGACCGAAAACGGATGCCAGCTGGAATTGCTCATGCGTGACAATGCGTGGCATATATTCCATCGGTAGCTGTTGAAGAAAATTCCCCATCTCCTCTGCCGAAGCTCCCGGCTTGCGCAGGTGGAGTATTTCCAAACCGTTTTGGAATAAGGAGGTAACTGCCTCTGCTTCTCCTTCAAAGAATTGCGGCGTGGTAATGACTATCAGTTTCATATCTTTATGGATGTTTGCCTATAATGAGAGAATATACGACTGCATGGTCCTTAAATCAATCGTCCATAGCTTTCCAGCCAAGGGTTCACCGTAGCCGCAAATCAGTTTCAACACTTCATTGGCTTCTACGCTACCCACAATGGCAGGGGTTACGCCGATAACCGATTTGTCCGGAGATGGCATGAGCAGTGTCCCTTCTTCATCCGGATAGAGGTCACGATAGTTTTTTGCACTCTCACCGTAGCAGAAGACGGACACTTGGCCTTCAAAGCCTTGAATGGCACCATAAACGTAGGGCTTGCCCCAAGCGTTGCATACGTCATTCAGCAAGTAGCGGGTAGCGAAGTTGTCGCACCCGTCTACCACTATATCGTAGTTCCTTATCAGTTCTCCGGCATTCTTCTTGTCCAGACGGAAGGGGTATACTTCCACGTTTACATCGCTGTTCAAACCCTGCACTCTGCGGGCGCCGCATAGAGGTTTAGACTCGCCAACGTCAGCTTCAGCATACAGAACCTGACGTTGAAGGTTGCTGATGCTGACCTGGTCATCGTCCACCAATCCCAGCGTTCCGACTCCTGCTCCCGCCAGATAGAGGGCAATGGGAGAACCTAATCCTCCCACACCGACTATCAACACCTTGGCATTACGCAGTTTCTCTTGTCCGGCTTCGCCTATTTCGGGAAGGGACGTTTGTCTGGCATATCGGTTCATTTGTTCATTGTTATTAAGGTTCTGTATTCGGCCACTCATCTCTTGAAAGCCTTCAAATCAAAACTCGCATCCCAATCTTTCCACACTGGTTCGCGCCCCAGGCGTTTCAATGCTTTGTCCACTTCCACAGCCTTGCGCTCGTCGCTGACATGAAACTGTTCCAGTGTTTGCGGATAGCTGTAATATCCTCCCGGTTCGGTCTTGCTTTCGGCGCTCATGGTTGTCACACCGAGTGTTGCCATATGGTCGCGTATATCGGCAGGCTCGCGGGTGGAGTAGGAGATGTCTACATCATGGTCGAAGATGCGCATGGCGAAAGTGACTTGTGCCAGTTCGCGGTCGCTCATGATGACATTGGGCTGGAAGCCGCCGTTCTCCGAAGGACGCATACGGGGGAAGTTGACGCTGTATTTCGTTTGCCAATAATGTTTCTGGAGATAGCGCAGGTGATAAGCCATCATGGTGATGTCTGTCCGCCATTCTTTCTCCAGACCGATGAGCACTCCCATGCCGATGGAATGGACGCCTGCCTGCCCCATGCGGTCGAAACCATTGACACGCCATTCGAATTTGGACTTCATGCCACGGGGGTGGTAGATGTTGTAATTCGACTTGTGGTAGGTTTCTTGAAAACAAATCACGCCATTCATGCCGTGTTCTTTCAGCGTTGCATACTCTTCCGTTTTTAAGGGCATCACTTCTATTTTCAGATTGCTGAAGTAGGGTTTTGCCAGGTCCAGTGCACGGGCTATGTAGGGCACGCCTGCTTTGGCCGGATTTTCTCCCGTCACCAACAGCAAATTCTCGAAAGGTGCCAGCTTCTTGATGGCCTTGTATTCGTTCACGATTTCTTCTTCCGTCAGTATGGTACGCGGCATGGGGTTGCTGATATGGAAACCGCAATACACGCAAGAGTTGGTGCAGGAATTCGTGATGTAAAGAGGCACGAACATGGAGATGGTTTTCCCGAATCGTGCCTCGGTGTATTTCTTGCTCAATCGTGCCATCGTCTCCAGATAGGGGGCAGCGGCGGGTGAGATGAGGGCCATGAAGTCCTCTACATTACAATGTTCTTTGGAGAGGGCACGGCGTACATCCGCATCTGTCTTGGCATGGATGCGTGCCGTGGTTTCCTCCCAGGATATATGTTCTAATTCGTCTGAAAACATAGTGCTCTATCAATTCCCATTTATTTCTTTTTTAATTCTCTCGACAACCGCATCGCACAGAAGTTCGGTCCGCACATCGTGCAATACTCCCCATCCACATGCTTCCCTGCATGAAAATAGCTGAACGCACGTTCCGGGTCGAGCGACAAGTCAAACTGGTCTTTCCAGCGGAATTCATAACGTGCTTTGCTCAGTGCATTGTCACGCACTTGTGCTCCGGGATGCCCTTTTGCCAGATCGGCGGCATGGGCGGCTATCTTATAGGTGATGACACCTACACGCACATCCTCCTTATCGGGCAGCGCCAGATGCTCTTTGGGAGTGACATAGCAGAGCATCGCCGTACCCAGCCAGCCTATCTGCGCCGCACCGATGGCGGACGTGATATGGTCGTATCCCGGTGCGATGTCCGTCACGATGGGGCCGAGCGTATAGAAAGGCGCATCGTGGCATTTTTCTATCTGGCGCTCCATATTCTCCTTAATCTTGTGCATGGGCACGTGGCCGGGACCTTCGATGAAAGCCTGCACATTCTTGTCCCAGGCACGCAGCACAAGCTCGCCCATCGTGTCGAGTTCTGCAAACTGCGCTTCATCGTTGGCATCGTGCGTAGACCCCGGACGCAGCCCGTCTCCCAAAGAGATGGCAACGTCATACTGTGCCAGAATGTCGCAAATGTCATCAAAGTGTTCGTAAAGGAAACTCTCGCGGTCGTGCACCAGGCACCATTTGCTCATGATGCTGCCGCCACGGCTCACGATGCCGCACAACCTTTTCTCGGCCAGATGCACATTGTGGCGGCGTATGCCGGCATGGATGGTGAAGTAGTCCACTCCCTGCTCGCATTGTTCAATCAAGGTGTCGCGGTAGATTTCCCAGGTGAGGTCTTCCACCTTGCCGTTCACTTTCTCCAATGCCTGGTAGATGGGGACAGTGCCCACGGGAACGGGACAGTTGCGGATAATCCATTCGCGCGTTTCGTGTATGTTCTCGCCCGTGGAGAGGTCCATCAGTGTGTCGCCGCCCCATTTGCAGCTCCACAATGCTTTCTCTACCTCTTCTTCGATGCCCGAGGTGGTGGCGGAGTTTCCGATATTGGTATTTATCTTCACCAGGAAGTTACGGCCTATAATCATCGGCTCTGCTTCGGGATGGTTGATGTTGGCAGGAAGCAGGGCGCGTCCGGCAGCAATCTCCTGGCGTACAAATTCCGGTGTGATGTGCGTCTCTATTCCCAGCTCCGCGCAGTTCATGTTCTCGCGAATCGCCACATACTCCATTTCAGGCGTGATGATGCCTTGTTTGGCATAGTACATCTGTGTGCAGCATTTTCCTTGAAGGGCGCGGTAGGGCAGGGTGATATGCTCAAAGCGCAGAGAGTCGAGCGACCGGTCGTCGCGGCGCATGCGCCCGTACTCCGACGTTATTTCGGAAAGCTGCTCCACATCGCCGCGTTTCAGTATCCACGGCTCGCGCAGACGGGGCAGCCCTTTCTTCAAATCCACTTCGACGGCAGGGTCGCTGAACGGTCCGCTGGTATCATACACATACACTTCCGGATTCGGAGTAAGTACCTTTTCTCCATCAACGAAGTTCGTACTGGGCACTTGCTCCACCTTGCGCATAGCTACGCGCAATTCGGGAAACAAGGTGCCCGGCAAATATACTTTCTCGGAACGGGGGAATTTTATCTTCTGGTTCATTGCATTGTCAGTTTTATAGGTTCAAAAAAGCCGTCAGCGGTGAGCTGGCTTCCGCAACAAAATTATCTGCCTGTATGCCCAGACCTGCTTCGTATGCCATGCGTCCCGCCTCTACAGCCTGCTTGAACGCTACCGCCATGGTCACGGGGTCGCCCGCCACTGCAATGGCTGTATTCACCAGGCAAGCCGAAGCGCCCATTTCCATAGCCTCTGCCGCATGGCTCGGGGCACCGATACCGGCATCCACCACTACGGGGATATTGGCTTGTTCAATGATTATTCTCAGGAAATCCCTTGTCTGTAGTCCTTTGTTTGTACCGATAGGAGCACCCAGCGGCATGACGGTGGCGGCACCGGCTTCTTCCAGCCTCTTGCACAGTGTGGGGTCGGCCTGGCAATAGGGCAGTACCACAAATCCTAACTTGACCAGTTCTTCCGTGGCTTTCAGCGTCTCTACAGAATCGGGCAACAGATAGCGGGGGTCGGGGTGTATCTCCAGTTTCAGCCAGTTCGTGCCGAAAGCTTCACGCGCCATCTGTGCAGCAAAAACAGCTTCTTCGGCATTGCGCACGCCGGAGGTGTTGGGCAGAAGCTGGATGCCGGGATGCTGTATGTGTACCAGCATATTGTCTTCCTTGTTGTCCAGTTCAATGCGTTTCATGGCTACCGTCACCATTTCTGTGCCGGATGCCAGGATAGACTGCTCCATCACTTCATCGGAATTGAACTTTCCGGTTCCTAAAAACAGACGGGAGTTGAACTCACGTCCCGCAATCACTAATTTTTCCATATCAGTCGTCATATATTAATTCTTTATTTTTCATTCTCCATTAAAGAAATGATTCTTTTCATTTCATCTGCCGGACTATCGGCATGCAGTACCGTGCCCGAAAGGGCAATCCCGCTTACCCCCGTCTGCATAACGGCTGGAATATCCGCTATGGTTATTCCACCGATGGCTACTATCGGAAGGTGTATATCCTTCTCCTGCATCCGGTGGATGATAGCTGTATATCCTTCCAGTCCCAATATCGGACTCAGATTCTTCTTGGTAGTGGTGTAGCGGAAGGGGCCGCAGCCTATGTAGTCGGCACCGGCTTTGTAGTGTTGCAGTACATCCTCAAAAGTATTGGCGGTACCGCCTATAATGTACTCCGCGCCCAGAATCCGGCGTGCGTCGGCTATGGGCATGTCTTTCTTTCCAAGATGTACGCCGTCGGCATGCAGTTTTCGCGCCAGTTCCACATGGTCGTCAATGATGAAGGTGGCACCGTATTGCCGGCAAAGGGCCTGCACTTCCAAAGCTACGGGTTCTATCGTTTCCACCGGGGTGTCTTTCATGCGCAGTTGCACCCAGCGGCAACCGCCCTCAAGAGCCATGCGTGCAGCATCCAGATACGAATATCGTTCCGTATAGTGCGTGATGAACTGCATTCCTCCGTTTTTCAGTCTCTCATCCTTCATCTTCCTCACCCTCCGCAAGCTGCTTTGATAATGATGATGGGCATGTATTCCCTCAGGATGCATTTTGTCCATTCCGTGCGAAGTACAATACGGTTGTCTACGGCCACGGCAATGCCTTGCATCGGTAGGGCAAGTTCCTCGATAAGTTGTGAAAGGGTAGTGGCGCCGGTTTTCACTTCCTTGTTGTTGACCAATACTTTCATTTTTCTGTTCATTAAGAAATAAAACAATGGAAGTAAATACAAAGAAGCGTCTTTACGGCAAGTTCAGTGAAGAAAGAAATATCCAATTCCTACGGCAGTACTAACTGCATCAGGTTCGAGGGTATAATCTCAGCCCGTCGGGGCACCCCTTTGTCTTTACGGCAACAAAGGTAAGGGAAAATCGGAAATAAAAAACAAAAGAACGTACTTTTTATTTCAGTGATTACTTTTTGTTTACTCGCGCCCCTTTGTGGCACGTATCTTTTTCAGCGTATTCCGAATGGTGGTTCTGACTCCCGTTGAATAAAATAGCCTACTAAAACAAGAAAGGCTGTCTATTTGAAGAAAGACAGCCTTGAAAATATTGTATTTAAAGAATTATGCAATCCCGTGAGCCGTAGCTTCCGGTGCAATCTTTTTGATAAGACCTTGCAGCACTGCACCAGGACCGCACTCTGTGAAGTCCGTAGCACCATCGGCAACCATGTTCTTCACTGTTTGCGTCCAACGTACCGATGCTGTCAGCTGAGCCACCAGGTTCTTCTTGATTTCTACCGGGTCAGTATGAGGCATAGCGTCTACATTCTGATATACGGGGCACTTCGGAGCATGGATTTCTGTTGCATTGATGGCTGCTTCCAGTTCAACTTTGGCAGGGTTCATCAGCGGAGAGTGGAACGCACCGCCTACCTTCAACGGCAGAGCACGCTTTGCACCTGCAGCCTTCATCAGTTCGCAAGCCTTGTTGATACCTTCTATGGAACCGGAAATTACAATCTGTCCTGGGCAGTTATAGTTGGCTGCCACGCAAACTTCACCTTCAGCACTTACTTGAGCGCAGATTTCCTCAACCTTTTCATCCGGCAGGGCAATAATGGCTGCCATAGTGGAGGGCTGTGCCTCGCAAGCCTTTTGCATAGCCATGGCACGGGCATACACCAGTTTCAGACCATCTTCAAAGCTCAGTGCACCGGCAGCAACCAAGGCAGAGAACTCGCCCAATGAGTGACCGGCGGTCATCTCCGGCTTAAAGTCATCGCCCATGCAGAGGGCGGAAATAACGGAATGAAGGAACACGGCAGGTTGGGTAACTTTAGTCTGGCGCAGGTCTTCATCTGTTCCGTTGAACATAATATCAGTAATACGATACCCGAGGATATCATTTGCTTTCTCAAAAAGTTCCTTGGCTAATGCCGAATTTTCGTACAGGTCCTTTCCCATGCCAACGAATTGGGCACCTTGACCCGGAAATACAAATGCTTTCATATTTACTCGTTTTTTAGTGTTTAAATAAAAAGTGCTGCAAAGGTAGAGGTTTTTCTGATATTCACCGCACAAACGGATGTTTTTTGTGCAATACCCTTACTTTAAAGGGGAAGCTAAAATACAATATGTATGCTTGGACCTTCTGTGGTATCCGGATACTGAAATACTTATAAATGAAACACTTTCTCCTTATTGTACTTCCTACAATTAGACCTCTTGTATATTCTTGTAAATTACATATTGTATTCCATACGATAACAACTGAAAATGATATTGTATAAAGTAAGATATGTATTCGGTTGAAAAATAATGCTTTATAACATTATAAAAATATTCTTTTCCTTTATTGCAAATTAGAAAAACCTATTTATATTTGCAGCGCTTAACGAGATATATTATGCAAAACATAGAACAAAAAACGCCGTTGGCAAACAATCATATCTCTGTGGACTGTGTAGTGATTGGTTTTGACGGAGAACAGCTAAAGGTTCTGCTGATTAAGCGTGCAGGAGAGGAAGAAGGAGAAATCTTTCATGATATGAAGCTTCCCGGAAGTTTGATTTACATGGATGAGGATTTGGATGAAGCTGCCAAACGGGTGTTGAATGAATTGACGGGTCTGAAGAACGTCAATCTGATGCAATTCAAGGCATTCGGCTCAAAAAACCGTACGAAGGACCCCAGAGATGTACATTGGCTGGAACGTGCCATGCAGTCCAAGGTAGAGCGTATTGTCACCATAGCCTATCTTTCCCTGGTGAAGATAGACCGCGCATTGAACCGTGATTTGGACAATTATCAAGCCAGTTGGGTAGCCATGCCGGATATAAAGGCTCTGGCATTCGACCACAACCTGATTATCAAGGAAGCCATTACCTATGTCCGCCAGTACGTCGAGTTCAACCCGTCTTCACTGTTCGACTTGTTGCCGCGTAAGTTCACCGCATCCCAGCTTCGCACTTTGTACGAACTGGTGTATGACAAGCAGTACGACGTACGCAATTTCCATAAAAAAATTGCCTTGATGGAGTATGTCGTCCCCCTGGAAGAAAAACAGCAGGGCGTGGCCCACCGGGCGGCACGCTACTACCGTTTCGACAAGAAGATATACAATAAAATCCGACGGTAGTCGGATTTTAAATTAAAATTAAAGAATTAAAAATTAAAAGAGAATGCCTTTACATTCTTCTTTCATTCTTAATTCTTCATATCACTTTCATTCTTTAATATTGATAGAAATGTATTTATTAGGTTATGACATCGGCAGCTCGTCTGTAAAAGCGAGTCTGGTAAATGCGGAAAGCGGCAAGTGTGTATCGTCTGCCTTCTTCCCCAAGACTGAAGCGGAAATTATCGCAGTGAAGCCCGGCTGGGCAGAGCAAGACCCCGGAAATTGGTGGGAAAATTTGAAACTGGCCACACAAGCTGTATTGGCAGAATCCGGAGTAAACGCAGAAGACATCAAGGCGATTGGTATCTCTTATCAGATGCATGGCTTGGTATGTGTAGATAAAAACCAGCAGGTGTTGCGTCCTGCCATTATCTGGTGCGACTCCAGAGCCGTGCCCTACGGACAAAAGGCTTTCGAAACATTGGGAGAGGAGACTTGCCTTTCACATTTGCTGAATTCTCCGGGCAACTTCACGGCCTCCAAACTGGCTTGGATTAAGGAGAATGAGCCTTCCGTTTACGAAAAGATTCATAAGATAATGCTGCCGGGCGACTATATCGCCATGAAGTTGAGCGGTACCATCTGTACCACGGTGTCCGGTTTGTCCGAAGGGATGTTCTGGGATTTCAAGAACAACCGGGTTGCTGATTTTCTGATGGAGTATTATGGATTCGACTCCTCTCTGATTGCCGACATCAAACCGACTTTCTCCGAGCAGGGACGCGTCAATGCTGCTGCAGCCGCAGAGCTGGGTCTGAAAGAAGGTACGCCTATCACTTACCGTGCCGGCGACCAGCCCAACAATGCCCTTTCCCTGAATGTATTCAATCCGGGTGAAATAGCTTCCACCGCCGGAACATCCGGCGTGGTATACGGCGTGAACGGTGAGGTGAACTACGACCCCAAGTCACGTGTCAACACCTTTGCACACGTCAACCATGCTGCCGGGCAAACCCGTCTGGGTGTTCTGCTGTGCATCAATGGTACGGGCATCCTCAATTCATGGGTAAAACGCACCGTTGCTCCCGAAGGCATCTCCTACAGCGATATGAATCTGCTGGCCGCACAAGCCCCCATCGGCAGTGCCGGTATCAGTATCCTGCCCTTTGGAAACGGTGCGGAGCGTATGCTGGAGAACAAGGAAACAGGCTGCTCCATTCATGGCATCAACTTCAACCAGCACGGCAAACAGCATATCATCCGCGCAGCACAGGAAGGCATCGTTTTCTCCTTTAAATATGGAATCGACATCATGGAACAAATGGGCATTCCCGTGCAGAAAATTCATGCAGGCAAGGCTAATATGTTCCTCAGCCCGCTGTTCCGCGAGACATTGGCCGGTGTGACGGGAGCTGTCATCGAACTGTATGATACCGACGGCTCTGTAGGTGCCGCCAAAGGCGCCGGAATCGGTGTGGGCATATACAAGGACAACAACGAAGCATTTGCCACGCTTGAGAAGCTCGAGGTGATAGAGCCGAAAGTGGCAGACCGCCAGGCTTATGCCGACGCATATGCGCGCTGGAAACACTGGGTAATGTGCTAATGTGCACATTAAAACGTTAGCACGTTAAAACAATAAATTAATAATTAACCCCGTGATGAATGTGTCTGTCATTGGCACATTCTCACATTAAAACATTAAATTCTTATGGCAACAAAAGAGTATTTTCCCGGAATAGGAAAGATTAAATTCGAAGGTAAAGAGAGCAAGAACCCGATGGCATTCCGTTATTACGATGCCGATAAAGTAATCATGGGTAAGAAAATGAGCGAATGGCTGAAGTTCGCCATGGCATGGTGGCACACTCTTTGCGCAGAAGGTGGTGACCAATTCGGTGGCGGAACAAAGAAATTCCCCTGGAACGGTGAGGCTGACAAGGTTCAGGCTGCCAAGAACAAAATGGACGCCGGCTTTGAATTCATGCAGAAAATGGGTATCGAATACTACTGCTTCCACGATGTAGACCTCTGCGAAGAAGCCGAGACCATTGAAGAATACGAAGCCAACTTGAAGGAAATCGTAGCGTATGCCAAGCAGAAACAAGCAGAAACCGGCATCAAACTGTTGTGGGGTACTGCCAACGTATTCGGCCATGCCCGCTACATGAATGGTGCAGCCACCAATCCCGATTTCGATGTTGTGGCACGTGCCGCCATCCAAATCAAAAACGCCATCGACGCTACTATCGAACTGGGAGGCTCAAACTATGTATTCTGGGGCGGTCGCGAAGGCTACATGTCATTGCTGAATACAGACCAGAAGCGTGAGAAAGAGCACCTCGCACAGATGTTGACCATCGCCCGCGACTATGCACGTGCCCGCGGCTTCAAAGGTACCTTCTTGATTGAACCGAAACCGATGGAACCTACAAAACACCAGTATGATGTAGACACCGAAACCGTTATCGGCTTCTTGAAGGCTCACAATCTGGACAAAGATTTCAAGGTGAACATCGAAGTGAACCACGCTACTTTGGCGGGCCACACCTTCGAGCACGAACTCGCAGTAGCCGTAGACAACGGTATGCTCGGCTCCATCGACGCCAACCGTGGTGACTACCAGAACGGCTGGGATACAGACCAGTTCCCCATTGACAACTTCGAACTGACCCAGGCAATGATGCAAATCATCCGTAACGGAGGCTTTGGCAATGGCGGTACAAACTTCGATGCCAAGACCCGTCGCAACTCCACCGACCTGGAAGACATTTTCATTGCCCACATCGCCGGTATGGACGTGATGGCACGTGCACTGGAAAGTGCAGCCAAATTGCTTGAAGAGTCTCCTTACAAGAAGATGCTGGCCGACCGCTATGCTTCCTTCGACAGCGGCAAAGGCAAGGAATTTGAAGATGGCAAACTGATGCTGGAGGATTTGGTAGCTTACGCAAAAGCCAACGGTGAGCCGAAACAGACCAGCGGCAAGCAGGAATTGTATGAGGCAATCGTGAATATGTACTGCTAATAATGATCAATGTTTAGTGATTAGTGGTTAATAAGTTGCGCATGAGGTGTTTCAATATTAATCATTAATCGCTAATCATTAATCGCTAATCATTAATCATTAATATCATGAATTATACAGAAAAAGGCAGTAAACTCTACCTCTTCTCTATTGTGCTGGTAGCCGTCATCGGGGGCTTGCTTTTCGGCTACGATACAGCAGTCATATCCGGTGCCGATAAAGGGCTTCAGGCATTTTTTATGGGTGCCTCCGATTTTGTCTACACAGATACGATTCACGGCATTACCTCTTCCAGTGCACTTATCGGATGTATCATCGGTAGTGCTCTTTCGGGATTCTTCGCATCCAATCTGGGACGTAAGAATTCTCTTTTCATAGCCGGCGTCTTGTTCTTTCTGTCGGCATTGGGCTCCTACTACCCGGAATTCCTTTTCTTCGACTATGGTGTTCCTTCCTATTCCTTGCTCGTGGCATTCAATTTCTACCGTGTATTGGGAGGAATCGGCGTAGGTTTGGCATCGGCCATCTGCCCGATGTATATTGCGGAAATTGCGCCGAGCAACATTCGCGGGACTCTGGTATCATGGAATCAGTTTGCCATTATCTTCGGCCAGTTGGTGGTTTACTTCGTGAATTTCCTTATTCTGGGCGAGAATTCAAATCCGGTGATAAAGGCCATTGAAGGAGTCAACCAGATTCTGAATCCCGAAGCGGCAGCATGGACCACAGAGATAGGATGGCGTCTGATGTTTGTCAGTGAGGCTGTTCCTGCAGGAGTCTTTGCGTTGCTCGTACTGTTTGTTCCCGAAACGCCACGCTATCTTGCCATGAGTGGCAAGGATGATAAGGCACTCCAGGTGTTAAGCCGTATCAACGGCTTGGCTCAGGCAAAGGTTATTCTGTCTCAAATCAAAGCCACGGCAGAGGAAAAGACGGAAAAGCTTTTCACTTATGGCTGGATGGTTATCTTTATCGGTATCATGCTGAGTGTATTCCAGCAAGCGGTAGGTATCAACGCCGTACTCTATTTCGCACCGCGTATCTTCGAAACGATGGGAATGGGCAACCCGATGGTTCAAACCGTCATCATGGGTATCATCAATATTCTGTTCACGTTGCTGGCTGTCTTTACAGTCGAGAAATGGGGACGTAAACCGCTGCTCATCTCGGGGTCTATCGGCATGGCGATAGGTGCTTTCGGAGTAGCTCTTTGCAACGTTGTGGCAGGGCTTCCTCCCATGTTGGCTGTTGTCAGCATCATGGTCTACAGTGCTTCGTTCATGTTCAGCTGGGGCCCCATCTGCTGGGTACTGATTGCTGAAATCTTCCCGAATACCATCCGTGGCGCTGCAGTAGCCATTGCCGTAGCCTTCCAATGGATATTCAATTTCATTGTATCTTCCACCTTCGTACCTATGTACAATATGAGTTTGGGAGATATGGGAGACAAGTTCGGGCACATGTTTGCTTATGGCTTATACGGAATCATCTGTGTGGTGGCTGCTCTGTTTGTCTGGAAGCTTGTTCCCGAAACGAAAGGCAAGACACTGGAAGACATGACCAAGCTGTGGAAGAATAGAAGAAACAATAGATAAGACCGTCATTGAAACTGTCCATATAAGACGGGAAAGAGGAGGCCTGATGAATGCCTCCTCTTTTTGTTATCAATTCCGTATCTTTTCCCTTATCCGTTCAAGATGGGAAAGAAAAATCTTCGGAGGGGAAGATAACATGTAAGGATAAACCGTACCTTTGCACTGTTTTTAATCAGGAATAGCAAGAAAGTTATGGATTCAATGAAAATCAATAAGGTGCAGATACGCAATCTGCAGATTGAAGATTATGACCAGTTGGCACAATCGTTTACGCGCGTTTATTCAGACGGAAGCGATGTGTTCTGGACGCACAAACAAATAGAAAAACTGATACGCATCTTCCCCGAGGGACAGATTGTGACGGTGGTTGACGAGAAAATCGTGGGCTGTGCGCTTTCCATCATAGTGAACTACGATGATGTGAAGAACGACCACACTTACGCCCAGGTTACGGGCAAGGAGACTTTCAACACCCACAATCCGAAAGGCAACATACTTTATGGCATCGAAGTCTTTATCCATCCCCAATACCGTGGCCTGCGTCTGGCACGCCGTATGTATGAATACCGCAAGGAACTTTGCGAGACATTGAACCTGAAGGCAATCATGTTTGGCGGACGTATCCCCAACTACTACAAATATGCCGATCAAATCCGCCCCAAGGAGTACATAGATAAGGTGAAGCAAAAGGAAATCTTCGACCCGGTGCTGACCTTTCAGCTCTCTAACGACTTCCACGTGCGCAAGGTGATGCGCAACTACCTTCCCAATGATGAGGAGTCCAAGCACTACGCCTGCCTGCTGCAATGGGACAATATCTACTATCAGGCTCCCACACAAGACTATGTAAACCCCAAAACCACTGTCCGCGTAGGCTTGGTACAATGGCAGATGCGTACCTACAAGACACTGGATGACCTTTTTGAGCAAGTGGAATTTTTTGTGGATGCCGTGAGCGACTACAAGAGTGACTTTGTCCTTTTTCCCGAATACTTCAACGCACCGTTGATGGCAAAATTCAACAACGAGGGCGAGTCGCAGGCTATCCGCGGGCTGGCGGCCTATACCGAGGAAATCAAGGAGCGTTTCGTCAAGCTCGCCATCAGCTATAACATCAACATTATTACGGGCAGTATGCCGCTTATCAAGGAAGACGGGCTGCTATACAACGTAGGATTCCTCTGCCGACGTGACGGAAGTTATGAAATGTACGAAAAGATACATGTCACTCCCGACGAGATAAAGTCCTGGGGACTGAGCGGAGGCAAGTCCATCCAAACTTTCGATACGGACTGTGCTAAGATAGGCGTGCTGATATGCTACGATGTAGAGTTCCCCGAACTGAGCCGCATCATGGCGGACCAAGGCATGCAGATACTCTTTGTTCCTTTCCTTACCGATACGCAGAATGCTTACAGCCGCGTAAAGGTGTGCGCCCATGCTCGTGCCATCGAAAACGAGTGCTTTGTAGTGATAGCCGGCAGTGTAGGCAATCTTCCCCGCGTGCACAACATGGACATCCAGTATGCCCAGTCCGGCGTGTTCACTCCCTGCGACTTCGCTTTCCCCACAGACGGCAAGCGTGCGGAAGCCACTCCGAATACCGAAATGATTCTTGTGTCGGATGTGGATCTGGACTTGCTGAATGAACTGCATACCTACGGCAGTGTACGCAACCTGAAAGACCGGAGAGGCGATTTGTACGAGGTGAAGATGAAAAGATGACTTTCCCGAATGCCACACTCGGTTGCCTCCAATGCCACACCTTATTCTCCGAAATGCCACACTTCATCGTTCGGAATGCCATAGGTTTCGGACAACGGAGTGTGGCATTTCAGCTGCTGAAGTGTGGCATCCGGGACGATGAAGTATGGCATTTCGGATGGTAATTCCATAGTTTATCCGTATCTTTACAAAACTTTTATTCTAAAAAACAGAAACAATGGCCAAGAAAGCTCTCTCTGCTCCCGAAATACCTCTCTGCATCAATGTGTTGCGATTACTTAACTACCGTCTGGCTCCCGACGAGCTGATTCTGTTCGACTGGCTTACAGTAAAACAGATTTCTTTTAAATACAAGCCTTTCCATTACTCCCAGGCGCGTGTAGAGGAAGAAACCCGTATCCGCCGTACCCGGCAGGAAGTCATCATTAAGCAATTCTCGGCCTTGGGCTTCCTGAAAACCGACATAAAGGTCAATTCCGTCACCCGTGGACGTGTCCGCTATTACTCCGTGGACTTCAGTGTACTTGCCGACGTGGATGTCCTGGTAGAAATCATCATGCCCCAAACCACGCTCTTCCGTGACTTCATCCTCTACTTTGCCTACCACGCCACTATGCAGAAGAAGAGCAAGGAAGAACAACTGAAGCCTGCCTCCGCCATAAATCACGAGGCTGCCGCCCGAATCTATCAACTGCTGAGCCAAGTCTATGACGAGCGCCGCCAATACTATAATGATGGGGGACTGACCGGAGATGTGAAGCCTGAACGCTCGAAATCTGCCATGCAATTGCAGCATAACAAACCCATAGAACGTAAACTGGCAAAGTTGGCAGACTACTACAACGATAACAGCATCAAAAACGCCTTTCTTGCCTATGTGGACGAAATCCTGACCCAAAAGAAAGAACCCGAAAACCTGATGTATTACTTTCTCTCTTTCGATGAGACATCGGATTGTTTCGGAGTGGTGAATCATTACCTTAATTATTTCACCTTGCATTATAGTTACAGCAGCAACAGTTGAAGTCTATCCGCTGATGATGCTGTTATTATTTCTTTTAATATAATACTTTATTATTCTTTCCTATGCTGTTCTCTGCACGCTTATTGCTGATTGCGGCAATAGCATTCGCAGAATTCTACATACCATTTGTTGAACTCAGCAAAATAGCCCTCTCATTTGTTGTTTTCAACGTAGTTTTCAGGGGGTAGGTTTTGGCAAATTCTGCGTTTTTTGTCGTTTTTTGCTTAGGGAACCCTGCATTGCCCCAAACGACATCTACAGATGCACTTCTATGTACTAATTCGGGAAAAGAGAAAAGAGGGACAGTGTTGAGTGAGCGAATATTTTTTAAAATCGTACCTGCATATTTTTTTGTTCTTAAAAAGTCTCTTGTATTTAAGTTTTTTGTAAATTTGCACCCTTAAAATGGAGAAGGTAGCTTTTGACGTACCAAATGCCTATCAAGAGTATCTTCAATCGTAAATTGTAAATTGTCAAATAGTAAATATCAAGATGGGTAAGAAGTTTGCCGAATATTCGAAGCTCGACCTTTCCGAAGTGAACGGAAAAGTGTTGAAGAAATGGGACGAAAACCAGGTTTTCGCCAAGAGTATGACAGAACGTGAAGGTTGTCCTTCTTTCGTATTTTTCGAAGGACCTCCCTCGGCCAATGGTATGCCGGGCATTCACCACGTAATGGCTCGCTCCATTAAGGACATTTTCTGCCGTTACAAAACGATGAAGGGGTTCCAAGTAAAGCGTAAGGCCGGATGGGATACTCATGGACTGCCCGTGGAACTGGGTGTGGAAAAAGCACTCGGCATTACGAAAGAGGATATTGGCAAGACTATTTCCGTAGCAGAATACAATGCTGCCTGCCGCAAGGACGTCATGAAGTTCACCAAGGAATGGGAAGACCTGACGCACAAGATGGGCTACTGGGTGGACATGACGGACCCGTATATCACCTACGACAACCGCTACATCGAAACCTTGTGGTGGCTGCTGAAACAGCTCTATAAGAAAGGACTCCTTTATAAAGGGTATACCATACAACCTTATTCTCCTGCTGCCGGAACCGGACTCAGCTCGCACGAGTTGAACCAGCCCGGATGTTACCGTGACGTAAAAGACACGACCATGGTGGCACAGTTCAAGATGAAGCATCCGAAACCGGAAATGACAGAGTGGGGAACTCCTTACTTCCTGGCATGGACCACTACTCCGTGGACGTTGCCCAGCAACACTGCGCTCTGCGTCGGTCCCAAGATAGACTACGTGGCCGTACAGACTTACAACGGATATAGCGGTGAGAAGATGACTGTTGTCTTGGCAAAAGCACTGCTCTACACTCACTTCAACAAAAAAGCGGAAGGCATTGCATTAGAGGATTATAAGCCGGGTGATAAGCTGATACCTTTCAAGATAGTAGGTGAGTACAAAGGCCCCGATTTGGTAGGTATGGAGTACGAACAGCTCATCCCTTGGGTGAAACCGATAGACGTTGCCGAAGACGGTAGCTGGACTCCCAGCGACAAAGGTTTCCGTGTAATTTCTGGTGACTATGTGACGACTGAAGACGGTACGGGTATCGTACACATTGCCCCGACCTTTGGTGCGGACGATGCTTTTGTGGCACGCGCTGCAGGTATACCGTCCTTGTTCATGATAAACAAGAAGGGTGAGACCCGCCCGATGGTAGACCTCACCGGTAAGTTCTTCTTGATTGACGAACTGGACGAGGAGTTTGTAAAGGCATGTGTCAATGCAGACCTTTACAAAGACTATCAGGGCAAGTGGGTAAAGAATGCCTATGACCCTCAATTCACTGTAGACGGCAAGTATGATGAGCAGGCTGCACAAGCTGCCGAATCATTGGATATCGAACTCTGCATGATGATGAAAGCCGCCCGCCAGGCATTCAAGATAGAAAAGCATGTACACAATTATCCGCACTGCTGGCGTACGGACAAACCCGTATTGTACTATCCGCTGGATAGCTGGTTTATCCGCAGCACCGCTTGCAAAGAACGTATGATAGAGTTGAACAAGACCATCAACTGGAAGCCGGAAAGCACCGGTACGGGACGTTTCGGCAAGTGGCTGGAAAACCTGAATGACTGGAACCTCAGCCGTTCACGCTACTGGGGTACTCCGCTGCCCATCTGGCGTACAGAGGACAATAGCGAGGAAAAGTGTATCGAGTCTGTAGAAGAACTTTACAACGAAATAGAGAAATCCGTAGCTGCCGGCTTGATGCAGTCCAATCCTTACAAGGAGAAGGGCTTCCAGCCGGGTGTATATACCAAAGAGAATTACGACAAGATAGACTTGCACCGTCCTTACGTGGACGATGTCATCCTTGTTTCTAAAGACGGCAAGCCGATGAAACGCGAAACGGACTTGATTGACGTTTGGTTCGATTCCGGTGCCATGCCTTATGCACAGATACACTATCCGTTCGAGAATAAGGAACTGCTGGATAGCCACCAGGTATATCCTGCCGATTTCATCGCCGAAGGGGTGGACCAGACACGCGGTTGGTTCTTCACGTTGCACGCCATCGCTACAATGGTGTTCGACAGTATTTCTTATAAGGCTGTCATTTCCAACGGCTTGGTGCTCGACAAAAATGGTAACAAGATGTCCAAGCGTCTGGGCAATGCCGTAGACCCCTTCTCGACCATCGAGAAATACGGGTCCGACCCGTTGCGCTGGTACATGATCACCAACTCTTCTCCGTGGGACAATCTTAAGTTCGACGTGGATGGAGTGGAAGAGGTGCGCCGCAAGTTCTTCGGAACACTCTATAACACCTATTCATTCTTCGCCCTCTATGCCAATGTAGACGAATTTGACTACAAAGAAGCCGATGTGCCCATGGCAGAACGCCCTGAGATAGACCGTTGGATTCTCTCTGTACTGAATACGTTGGTGAAGAACGTGGATACCTGCTACAATGAATACGAGCCCACGAAAGCAGGACGTCTCATTTCCGAATTCGTGAACGACAACCTCTCCAACTGGTATGTCCGCCTGAACCGCAAACGTTTCTGGGGCGGTGGTATGACGCAGGACAAGCTCTCTGCATTCCAGACACTCTATACATGCCTCGAAACCGTGGCTAAGCTGATGGCACCCATCGCTCCGTTCTATGCTGATATGCTCTATTCCGACCTGATTGCAGCTACGGGACGCGACAATGTGGTTTCCGTACACCTTGCCAAGTTCCCCGAATATAAGGAGGAAATGATAGACAAGGAATTGGAAGTCCGCATGCAGATGGCACAAGACGTCACTTCCATGGTATTGGCATTGCGCCGCAAGGTGAACATCAAAGTCCGCCAACCGCTTCAGTGCATCATGATACCGGTAGTGGATGAAGAACAGCGTGCACACATCGAGGCTGTGAAAGCACTTATCATGAACGAGGTGAATGTAAAAGAAATCCAGTTTGTGGACGGTGCTGCCGGTGTACTGGTAAAGAAAGTGAAATGCGACTTCAAGAAGCTGGGACCGAAATTCGGGAAGCAGATGAAAGCCGTGGCTGCTGCTGTGGCGGAAATGTCCCAGGAAGCCATTGCCGAGCTGGAGAAGAAAGGCTCTTATACGTTCAATCTGGACGGTGCAGAAGCCGTGATTGAAACGGCAGATGTGGAAATCTTCAGTGAGGATATTCCGGGATGGCTGGTTGCCAACGAGGGCAAACTGACCGTGGCTCTGGAAGTTACCGTTACCGAAGAGCTGCGCCGTGAGGGTATTGCACGCGAGCTGGTAAACCGCATTCAGAATATCCGCAAGTCGAGCGGTTTTGAGATAACAGATAAAATAAAGATTACATTATCAAAAAATCCTCAAACAGATGATGCGGTAAATGAATATAATGACTATATTCGCAACCAAGTTTTAGGAACTTCACTGACGCTGGCAGACAACGTAGAAAATGGTACAGAACTGAACTTCGACGATTTCTCGCTGTACGTGAGCGTAGTGAAAGAATAATTAAATACTAACCCTGATTAACACGTAAAAGTTATGGCAGAAAAGACAAGATACTCAGATGCTGAATTGGAAGAATTCCGCGCTATCATTATGGAGAAGTTAGAGTTGGCACAACGTGACTATGAACTGTTAAAGGCCAGCCTGACGGGTGCAGACGGTAATGACACCGACGATACATCTCCTACGTACAAAGTACTGGAAGAAGGTGCCAACACCTTATCCAAGGAAGAAACCACACGTCTGGCCCAACGCCAGTTGAAGTTCATCCAAGGATTGCAGGCTGCTTTGGTGCGCATTGAGAACAAAACATATGGCATTTGCCGCGAAACCGGCAAACTGATACCGGCAGAGCGCCTTCGTGCAGTGCCCCATGCCACTTTGAGCATCGAAGCTAAAAACAACGGCAAGAAATAAAAATGGGTAAATTCTTTACGAAGGGCCGGATAGCCTGCCTTATTATATTTTCGGTATTGGTTATAGACCAGATTATCAAGATTTGGATAAAGACCCACATGTACTGGCATGAGAGTATCCGGATTACGGATTGGTTCTATATATACTTTACCGAGAATAGTGGTATGGCTTTCGGTATGGAAATATTCGCCAAACTGTTCCTGACCTTGTTCCGCATTGCTGCAGTCACGGTCATTGGCTGGTTTCTGTACAAGTTCGTGAAGCAAGGCATGAAGACCGGATTTATCGTCTGTGTGTCTTTGGTCTTGACGGGAGCCTTGGGAAACATTGTCGACAGTGTGTTCTATGGCGTGCTGTTCAACGAAAGCACCCATTCGCAGATAGCCTCCTTCATGCCTGAAGGAGGGGGATATGCCCCGTGGTTCCATGGCAAGGTGGTGGATATGTTCTATTTCCCCATCATTGATACAAACTGGCCCGCATGGATGCCGTTTGTCGGTGGAGAACATTTCATTTTCTTCAGCCCGATATTCAATTTTGCGGATGCAGCAATCAGTTGCGGTATCATTGCTTTGCTGTTGTTCTACGGCAAGGACTTCAATGATGCCTATCATGCTGCCATAAAGAAATCATGAAAGGAATAAATCGAATTCAATGGTGTAGCGTAGTCCTTCTGGCGTTCAGTCTGACGGCTTGTAAGGTGAAAAGACCTGAGACCGTCCTTCCGGATGCCAAGATGGAAAACGTGCTTTATGATTATCACATAGCCAAAGCTATGGGTGAAGAAGTGCCGTATAACGAAAGTTATAAGCGGGTGCTATACATTGAATCGGTTTTCAAGAAATATGGCATTACTCAAGCCGATTTTGACTCTTCTATGGTCTGGTTTGCCCGTAATCCGGAAGTACTTACCAAAATCTACGAGAAAGTGAATGTACGGTTGAAAGCCGAAAGAGACGGTATCAACCACTTGATTGCCCTGCGTGACAACAAGCCGAAAGAATCACTTCCCGGAGACAGTATCGACGTGTGGATATGGCAGCATATCTATCAGTTGACGGGTATGCCCCTGGACAACAAGATAACGTTTACGTTGCCATCAGACACCAATTTCCACGACCGTGACACGCTGCGCTGGAGCGTGCGCTTCCGTTTCCACAACGGTGCACCGGACAGCATACATGCTCCGTTGATGGCGATGCAGATTCTTTACGAAAAGAATGACAGTGTCATCAGTGCCATTCGGAAAGTACAAGACACAGGTGTGGAAACGCTCACCTTGTTTGCCGATACTTTAGGAGAAATCAAGGAAATACGCGGGTTCATCTATTATCCGCAGCAGGAGACTCCACAGCCTTTGCTGGCAGACCGTATCTCACTGATGCGCTATCACGCCACGGACAGCTTGGTCATTGCCCCAAAGGACAGCCTTCAGCAGGCAACAGACTCCCTTCGCAAAGACAGTATCGGAAAACCAGAGAAATTAAAACCTCTGGAAATTCAGGAGCAGGAAAATACCACGACTCCCAGAACCATACGTCCCCGTCCGAAAGCATGAAACGCTACGCTTCCCATTTTCTGTTTCTTCCCGGGCATGGCTATCTGAAACAATATGTGGTGGAGATAGGTGAAGGACAATGTGTATCACGTATCTTCCCATTGACAGAAGAGGTGGAGAATACGGAATGGCTACCGGGAGTCATAGCTTTGCTTACGGAGGCGGAAACAGACTATCCTCATTTTGATACGTGCTGCAATATACTGACGGCAATCCCTCCGCTTATCGAGGAAGAATTGCCTTATTTGATTCCCTGGTTGTTTTTTCCTTTTGATTTTACTACAATGCAGCCTGGCGCCGGAACTCAGCGCAAACTACTGCTGTGGCAATAGCCACGTTCAATGACTCCGAGGTCTCACGGCTGGCGGGATAATTCGGTATGTATAGTTTGCGGTTGATGAGTGCCTCCACTTCTTTTCCGATGCCATTTCCTTCATTACCCATCACAATCAGCCCATTTTTCGAGAGCGGTTGTCCGTACATATTCTCTCCGTCCAGGAAAGTGCCGTAAACGGGAATATCCTTCAGTGAGCGGATGAACTCGGGTAGGGGAGTATAATGCAGTCTGACGCGTGCGATACCTCCCATCGTGGCCTGCACAGTTTTGGGATTATAGATATCCACCGTGTTGGGCGAACAGAAAATATGCTCTATCCCAAACCAATCAGCAAGGCGGACAATCGTTCCCAGGTTACCGGGGTCTTGCACATCATCCAAAGCCAGACAGAGGGAGTGGCTGATGACGGAAATATCCGTCTCCTCATCCGGCTGCCGGAACACAGCCAGCACTTGTTGGGGAGTTTTCAGCAGGCTGGCACGCGAAAGTTCCTCCTCCGATACTTCCGTGACATCTGTTACGGTGGAGAGAGGGCGGTTCCGGGAAAGCCATTCTGAAGTTGCCAGCAAGAACTGACAAGGAAAATGTCCCAACAAATCCCCTACGAGTTTAGGCCCTTCTGCCAGAAATACCTTGTCTGCCTTCCGGTTCTTTTTCTGCTCCAACGAGTGGATATATTTAATGCGGTTTTTACTTAATGCCATAGAATACACATGTTATCATTTGACAAAAATACGTGATTATTTCAATATAATCAAAAACTCCGCACTCTTCCGGCGTTTTTTATTTCGGGAACAAAAAAATACAAGTATATTTGTAGCTGTTTATGCGCAATTAATGATTCGGTATGGATAAAGGTTTCCGCTACGCGATACTTACTACTATCGTACTTTTGTTGGCTTCCTGTTCTTCTACCAAATATGTGCCTGACGGTTCGTATTTGCTGGATGAAGTGCGCATACATACCGACAATAAGGAAGTAAAACCATCCAATCTCTCCATGTACATCCGCCAGAATCCCAATGCGAAGTGGTTCAGCCTGATAAAGACCCAGTTGTATGTCTACAACTGGTCCGGACGGGACTCTACACGCTGGATAAACCGTACATTGAGGAAATTAGGTGATGCCCCGGTCATATACAGTGAGGAGGAAACCAACCGGACCAGGGAAGAGATTACTAAGGCTGTGCAGAATATGGGCTATATGGGTGCTCTGGTGGAACCGGTACGCCAAGTCAAGAAGAAAAAGATGAAGTTGGTCTATAAGGTGACGACCGGCAAGCCCTATAAAGTGCGTACCTTGAAATATGATATCCGGGACAGTAAAATAAAGGAATACATGCGGCAGGATTCCGCAGTAACCCTATTGTCCGAAGGCATGTATTTTGATGTCAATGTACTGGATGCAGAACGCCAGCGTATCACAAACAAACTGCTTCAGAATGGATATTACAAGTTCAACAAAGAGTACATATCCTATACCGCAGATACCGTCCGTAATTCTTATCTGGTAGATTTGACGTTGCACTTGGCTCCATACAGGCAGCACAACGAGGATACACCGCAGAATCACCGGCAATACACTATCAATAAAGTGAGTTTCATTACCGACTATAATGTGTTGCAGGCATCTGCCTTGAACAGCATTGAGGTGAATGATTCATTGCACTACAAAGGATTCCCCATCTACTACAAAGACAAGCTTTATCTGCGTCCCAAAGTGCTGACCAACAATCTGCGCATCATTCCGGGAACTCTCTACAACGAGCAGAACGTGCAGCGTACCTACTCCAACTACGGACGCCTGCAAGCCCTGAAATATACCAATATCCGTTTTTTCGAAGTGCAGCAGAGTGACAGTGCAAAGCTCAACGCTTATGTGATGCTGACCAGAGGCAAGCATCAGTCCGTATCCTTTGAAGTGGAAGGCACAAACTCTGCCGGCGACTTGGGAGCTGCCGCTTCGGTGGCTTTTCAGCACCGCAACATGTTCAAAGGTTCCGAAACATTCATGTTCAAGCTACGTGGGGCATACGAGGCTGTGTCCGGTTTGCAGAGCTCCTTGAATCAAGACTACATAGAATTAGGTGCGGAAGCAACCATCAACTTCCCACGGTTTATGTTTCCCTTTGTATCCAGCGATTTCAAGCGGAGGATAAGGGCTACTACAGAATTCGGATTGCAATATAACTACCAGATGAGACCCGAATTCACGCGCATTGTAGCATCTGCCGGATGGAGCTACAAATGGGGGGTACAACAACAGCGTTCGCAGCATCGCATTGATTTGCTGGACATCAACTATCTGTATATGCCCAGCATAGACCAGACATTCAAAGAGGATTATCTGGAGAAAGACGAGAACTACATCCTCAAATACAATTATGAAGACCGCTTTATTGTCCGCACCGGCTATAGCTATATCTACAACAGTGCCGGAAGAGCATTGATGAATAACTCCGGTATCGGAAATTCCTATACCATCCGCCTCAATTTTGAATCGGCGGGTAACTTGTTGTATGCTGTGGCAAAGCTCGGAGGAATGAAAAAGAATGCATCGGGGGAATACACTTTGTTGAACATTCCTTTTGCCCAATACCTGAAAGGCGATTTTGACTTTGCCAAGAATCTGGTCATTGACAACCGCAATTCATTGGCATTTCATTTTGGTGCCGGTATCGCCATTCCATATGGCAATGCAACAATGCTTCCATTTGAGAAACGCTACTTCTCCGGTGGCGCCAACAGTGTGCGCGGATGGTCTGTACGTAATCTGGGACCCGGTTCTTTCCCCGGCGATAATAACTTCATGAACCAGTCGGGAGACATCAAGCTGGATGCCAGCATTGAATACCGCACACGGTTGTTCTGGAAATTCAGAGGAGCCCTCTTTGTAGATGCCGGGAATATCTGGACAATACGGGATTATAAAGACCAGCCGGGAGGTCAGTTTGAATTTGACAAGTTCTATAAACAGATTGCCGTGGCATATGGTTTAGGATTGCGACTTGACTTGGATTTCTTTGTATTGCGTTTCGACGGGGGTATGAAGGCTGTCAATCCGGCGTATGAGAAGAAAAAAGACCGTTATCCCATTATCCATCCCAGATTCAGCCGCGATTTTGCCTTCCACTTTGCTGTGGGATATCCGTTCTAATGGGAAGTGGAAAGGTGAAAGGTGAAAATGGTTACTGGGCATCTATGCACCCAGCTATTTTCACCTTTCACCTTTCCATTTTCAACTTTTAATTAAAAGCGTAATAGCTGTCAATCATCGTCGCCTGACGTGCTGCTGCCACACCTTGGGCATCCAGCGTCACTGTCATTTCCTCACCGTTCGGAAGGGTCATTTGTGCAGTGCCGTCATTGTTCATTTGCAGCAATTCTGTGCTGACACCATCGGCAACAACATTCCAAGTATTCAACTCTTTGTTGTAAATGAGTTCCATAGAAGCAGTCTCACCTTCTTTGGTGATAGAATAGCCGTTTTCAAGTGTCTCTACCAGGTAGTCACCGTTTTCGCCTTTCACTTTCTTTACATCACCAATGCTGGCCATAGGGTTTGAACCACTCCAGAATTCGATGGAGTTGATGACCAATGCATCGGCCAGATAGCAAACGCCATATACCGGGATAATATTGAATGCCAGATAAACCAGTTCGTTTACAAACTTGGTACCAATACCTTGATTCCAGCTGACCAGTTTACTATGCAGTCCAAAAGAACCGATACAAGAACTGAAAAGAAACGAGCCGCAAATCATTACGGTCGCAGCCATCTTCAAATTGAACTTTTTCATAATCACTCTTTTTTATTTTACTGTATTTAATTAGCTTTATAGCTCATCGAGTTATTTTAAGCATCCGCAAATATAGGATTTTTTACGAAAATACATCCTATTTGAGCTTAAAATCTGTTTTCAGTAAAACGGAAGTGTCTATTTACGAGCCTTTTGGAAAAGAGCTTTTCCTATCCAGCGGTCAACGGCAAACTTGCCCGGACCTATGATATACATCAATATGAACACTACCAGATACACAAAAGCCAACTCTTTCGTGGCAAACGGGTCATTGCCATGAATTACAAAAAAGGCAACAGCCATTGTAAACACCATTGGTATCATAGCCAAACGATAGAGAAAACCTATAATGAATGCCATGGAACATGCCAATTCACCAAAGATAGCCAGTCCTAAAGACAGCGGACTGCCTACACCCAGCGGGTCAGGGAAAACAGCCGACAGCTCTTGAAAGTTAGTCCACTTCTGGATGCCGTGGTTCATTAATAATATACCGAATACAATTCTTGCAATCAATAGTATAGCAGATGTTGCCGTTCCGTCCGGTTTGACAGGAAATAAAAGTCGTTTTAACATATTCATTCGTTTTTAACTTCGTATATGAACTATAACAAATATTACTCAATAAAAGTTTACTCCCGCTTCAACGGTTTGATGATAATCCGTAAAGATGGGTCATAGGTAAAGTAACTCCACATCCAGTCTACGAAGATGAAAAGACGGTTCTTTACACCCACAATACTCATCAAATGGATGAATAGCCACACAGCCCATGCCGGAAAACCGCCAAAACGCAGTTTCTTAAGCTCGACTACGGCATGATTGCGGCCAATGGTCGCCATGGAGCCTTTGTTTTGATATATAAACGGCTGCAACGGCAGGCCTGTTTCTGCACGCTGCAAGTTCCTTATCAAGTTGCGGGCCTGCTGGATGGCTGGTTGCACCACTTGCGGGTGTCCTTTGGGATACTCCTCAGAAATCATAAGGGCCGTATCCCCGATAGCGAAAATATTGGGATATTGAGAAAGACGGTTATAAGTGTCCACCTTCAAGCGGTTTCCCGGTCCATAGGCATCGGCAGGCAATCCTTGAAGGCTGTTTGCCTTGACACCGGCCACCCAGAATACATTTTTGGTATCGATGGCAGTCCCGTCATTCAATGCCAATTGATAATTCTCGTATCCCATCACCCGTTGGTTCAATTTGATTTCCACATCACGCTTCTTCAGATAATCGGCCACTTCTTTGGAAGACTCTTCTGAAAAAGCAGACAAGAGCCGGGAAGAGCCATCCAACAAGATGATACGCATCTCATTGATATTCAAGTCCGGATAGTCTTGAGGAAGGACAAACTTCCTCATCTCGGCCAAAGCACCAGCCAACTCTATTCCCGTAGCTCCACCGCCTACAATGGCAAAGGTCATCAGACGCCTGCGCTCTTCTTTATTACCGGTGTTCTGGGCTTGTTCAAAACTATCCAATATCTGGTTTCGGTTGAACAAGGCTTCCGAAGTATTCTTTAGTGCCATGGTCTGTTTCTCCAGCCCGTCGTTTCCAAAATAATTTGTGTTGCAGCCGGTGGCAATGACCAAATAGTCGTATGCCAGCGTGCCGATGGAAGTCTCCAGCAGATTGTGTTCCGGGAAGACTTGCTGTGCTTCACAAATACGTATATGGAAATGCTCTCTTTTTTTGAAGATTTTTCGGTATGGGAATGATATGGCACTCGGTTCAATACCTGCTGTGGCCACTTGATAGAGTAACGGTTGGAAGATGTGATGGTTATTCTTATCCAGTAAAACTATCTGAAACTTGTTGCTTTTCAATTTTCGTGCCAGCTTTAATCCGCCAAAGCCGCCGCCTACGATTACCAGTCGTTTCTGTCCCTCTTTATCGGGAATGTCCATTGCTGTTTTCATAATTCAATATCATGTTGTTCTTTGTAATATTAAAATAACAGTATAAATCGAGGAAAGTTCTATAAATGATGTAGTTAAAAAGAGTAAACCCCACATGCAATGTAGAAATGAACATTAAAAGAGAAAAATTGGAAACAAAAAGAACAGTAACATTGTTGTAATGAAGAACATAAAAACTAACTTTGCCACGGAAGTTTTCTACAAGTAAATGGACACTAAATTGACAAAATGGATATTACCAATATTGATGCTGATTACAGAAACGGCTGTTCATGCACAAACACACCTTGCAGAAGCAAAAAACTCTGTGGACTCAATTTCTACGTATCCGATAGACTCGCTTCCCAAGAAACGCAGTTTTTTCGGAAAAATTTTGAATTACTTCAACGATGCCAACAAAGAAAAGAAAAACAAGAAATTTGATTTCAGCATTATAGGCGGGCCTCATTATTCCAGTGACACCAAATTTGGAATCGGACTGGTGGCGGCAGGACTCTACCGTACCGACCGGAACGATAGTATTCTCCCTCCGTCCAATGTCTCTCTGTATGGGGATGTCTCCACAGTGGGATTCTATTTGCTGGGAGTACGTGGAAACCATCTGTTTCCCCAAGACAAATACCGGTTGAACTACAATCTGTATTTCTATTCTTTCCCAAGCCTTTACTGGGGACAAGGATATGACAATGGAGCCAATGATGACAATGAGAGTGAATACGATCGCTTTCAGGCGCAGGTTAAGGTGGACTTCATGTTCCGGATGGCACGTAACTTTTATATCGGTCCGATGACAACATTTGATTACGTGTATGGACATGACTTTGAAAAACCGGAATTATGGAAAGGAATGAAAGCGCGTAGCACCAACGTGAGCTTGGGGTTTTCCTTGTTGTATGATTCACGCGATTTTCTGACAAATGCCTATAAAGGATATTACCTACGGATAGACCAGCGCTTCAGTCCGGCCTTTTTGGGAAATAAATATGCATTCAGCAATACGGAACTGACGACCAGCTATTACCAGTCCGTGTGGAAGGGTGGGGTGTTGGCAGGCCAGTTCCATACTCTGCTGAACTACGGAAATCCGCCCTGGGGACTGATGGCAACATTGGGAAGTTCCTATTCTATGCGTGGCTATTATGAGGGGCGCTACCGTGACAAGTGTGCAATGGATGCCCAGCTGGAACTACGCCAACATGTATGGAAGCGAAATGGAGTTGCCGTATGGGTAGGGGCGGGAACCATATTCCCGAATTTCTCGGAATTGGAGGCCAGGCATATTCTTCCTAATTATGGTTTCGGCTACCGCTGGGAGTTCAAAAAGAGAGTAAACGTACGTTTGGATTTAGGTTTTGGCAAACACCAGACCGGATTTATATTCAATATCAATGAAGCTTTTTAGAGACATAAAAAAATGGTTCGACAATCAGGAACATTTGTTCTATCTGTTTCTGGTCATTCTGATAGTGCCCAATGTAGTGCTATGCTTTACAGAACCCATATCATGGACGGCAAAGATATGTAATATCCTGCTACCCCTTTCTATATATTATGCTGTAATGGCTTGGTCGAGAAACTGTGGCAGGACATTCTGGCTGCTATTTCCGTTCATCTTCTTCGGAGCCTTCCAGCTTGTATTGCTGTATCTTTTCGGTCAGTCCATTATCGCAGTGGATATGTTTCTGAATCTGGTGACAACCAATTCGAGCGAGGCGCTGGAACTGCTGGACAATCTGATACCTGCCATCGTTATTGTGGTAGTGCTCTATATACCTGCATTAATTCTGGCAACCATATCCATTGTACACAAACGCAGACTGTCCGAAGCATTCATCCGGCAAGCTCGCCGTCGCACTCTGTATGTGTTGTCTGCCGGAATATTATCCTTAGGCACTGCTTATTTGACAGATAACCGGTATGAGCCGAAATCCGAACTGTATCCTGCCAACGTATGCTACAACATAGCACTTGCTTTTCAACGGACGGCCCAGACGCGGAATTATCACAAGACCTCTAAAGATTTTACCTTTCATGCTAGAAGTACTCATCAGGCTGATGAAAGGGAAGTATATGTAATGGTGGTGGGAGAAACCTCACGGGCATGCAACTGGGCTTTGCACGGCTACGAACGGGAGACTAACCCGGGACTGTCGGGCATTGGCGGACTGACAGCTTTCAGCCATGTGCTGACAGAATCAAACACTACCCACAAGAGTGTTCCGATGTTGCTGTCACCGGTCAGTGCTTCCAGTTTTGATTCCATCTATTATCAAAAAGGGATTATCACAGCATTCAAGGAAGCCGGTTACCAGACCGCCTTTTTCTCGAACCAGCGCTATAACCACTCATTTATAGACTTCTTCGGCAAAGAAGCCGACACGTATGATTTCATTAAAGAAGATGTGGGGGATTCCAATTACAACCCCTCTGATAACGAACTGTTGAAACTGGTAGCAAAAGAACTGGGCAAAGGAGTTTCCAGGCAATTTATAGTTCTCCACACTTACGGTTCTCATTTTAATTATAAAGAGCGCTATCCGGCAGAGCAGGCTTTCTTCCTGCCGGACATGCCCGTTGATGCGGAAGTGAAATACAAAGACAACCTGATTAATGCCTATGACAATTCTATCCGCTACACGGATAATTTTCTGGTTCGTCTGATAGATATGCTTCGAGAACAACATGTCAATTCTGCCCTGATATACACTTCAGACCATGGAGAAGATATTTTCGATGACAACCGGCATCTCTTTCTGCATGCTTCACCGGTACCTTCCTATTATCAGATACATGTGCCATTCTTTATTTGGATGTCCGACAACTACCGGCAGAGATACCCATCGTTATTGGAGGCCGCACAAGCCAATAGGCAGAAGAATGTATCTTCCAGTGCCTCATTCTTCCAGACAATGCTGGAAATAGGTGGAGTGGAGACCCCATACCGGAATGACTCTTTATCTGTCACCAGCGCTCTGTTTATCGAAAGACCCAGAGTCTATCTGAACGACCACAATGAAGCCCGCACACTGGATGATGTCGGTATGCTCAAGGAAGACTTCAAGATGCTGGAAGAGAAAGGCATCAGGTAATCAGGGAAAGAGAGCAGGCTGTTGCTATTTTGCCCTGATTCTTGATATAAAATTCTGAATCACCGGATACATCTCCTCTACCGTATTCAGCTCCATGCAAGCCGTCTCCAACGGGCACCAGCCGGTCTTGTCACGGTTAATGATATGGGGAACCTCTTGGGCAAAAGTCGTTTCAATTCCTGCTTCGCACAGCAATGCCAGCGCAGGAGTGCTGATTATATCGGCATAGACCGTTTTAAAGCCTCCCAGTACCATCAAAGCAGCGGCACCTTTCCCTATAACCTTATCGGCAATGGCAGCCCCCTTCATAAATGCAGAATCTGCCTGGTACAAATCATACAAATCCGCTACTCCCCGTTGGGTGAAAGTACGGACTTCCTCCCGGTTCTTCATAACACAAGAGTATCCTCCCTTGTGCAGTATGTCAATGATACTCTCCATTTTATAAAGTCTCTTGTTTCAACTGTTCTACAAATTTGTCAATACGATGCAGTTCTTTGGGAATATCAATCGTTTGCGGGCAATGCGGAGAACACTGGTTGCACCCGGTACAATGGTCGGCCTGCCTCAGTTTGGGTACACTTCGGTCATATCCTACGAGAAAAGCACGGCGTGCTTTCCGATAATTCTCATCCTGGCTGCTTTCCGGCACATTTCCTTCATTGACACATTTATTGTAATGTATCAATATGGCAGGAATGTCAATTCCATACGGGCAAGGCATGCAGTACTTGCAGTCGTTGCAAGGTATGGTGGGGTACTCCATCATCAAATCTGCCGTATCATACAGATACTGAGTTTCCTCTTCCGTGAGTGGTACCAATGGAGAGTAAGTACGGATGTTATCCTGCAAATGTTCCATATAAGTCATGCCGCTCAGCACTGTCAGTACATCCTGGGGAGAACCGGCATAACGGAATGCCCAAGACGCCACACTGCGTTCGGGTTCGCGCTGCTTCAGCCGTGCCACAATATGGTCGGGGACATTGGAGAGCCGCCCACCCAGCAGAGGCTCCATAATGACAGCAGGGATCTTACGCTTGGCCAGCTCGTCATACAGATACTCTGCCTTGAAGTTGCTGCCCGAAGCATGTTTCCAGTCCACATAATTCAACTGTATTTGTACAAAGTCCCAATGAACTTCACCACGGTCATGCATCTGCAAGGCATAGTCATAGACTTCGATATCTCCGTGGAACGACCATCCCAAACGGCGGATGCGTCCTGCTTCACGCTCCTTGACAAGAAAATCAATCATACCGTTGTCTATGTAGCGTTTGCGGAATTGCTCCATGCCACCGCCACCAATCATGTGTAGCAGATAGTAGTCTATATAGTCCACCTGCATATCCTCGAACGACTTACGGTACATGGCGATGGAACCCTCGCGAGTCCAGGTATCAGGATGAAAATTGGATAGTTTGGTGGCAAGATAGAACGATTCGCGTGGATGGCGTTTCAGAGCTATTCCCGTAGACTTCTCACTCCATCCTTGTACATACATCGGAGACGTATCGAAATAATTCACGCCATGGGCAATGGCATAATCCACCAGTTCGTTTACAGCATCCTGGTCTATCATTTCCCCTTTTCCATCCGGAGCAGGAACGGTAGGCCAGCGCATACAGCCGTATCCTAAAATAGAAACTTTGTCACTCCCCAAACCAGGAAAACTACGATAGGTCATTTTATCCGTCGGAATGGGGCCCAATACTTTACTGCCTTCACTGCTTCCTTCCTTAGAACCACATCCATAGAGGGCAGCAGTAGATGTGGCGGTTGTAATTCCCACTATCTTCAAGAAATCACGACGGTTCATATTGTTTTTATGATGTTCTTCCATACTTATAGAAATTCTACTTTGTTATATAATTCGATGTCTTTCATGTCCTTCCACATAGATGGCACTGAACGGACGGGCCGGACAAAGATTCTCACATGCCCCGCAGCCGATACAACGCTCCACATTGATTACCGGAATCTTTGGAGAATCCTTGTCTTCAGGTATACTCGGCACCATTTGTATGGCTCCCGTCGGACAATGGCGTGCACAGTTGCCACACTGCACACCATCCGTCAGTGGTATGCAATTTTTCTTTACCCACACGGCATGCCCTATCTGAACGGATGATTTATCAGCTTTGGTTATCGGACGGATAGCCCCTGCAGGACATACCTCCGAACATTTTGTACATTCCGGTCTACAATAGCCGCGTTCGTATGACATTTCCGGTTGCATCAATTTCCTTAAGTCTGCAGAAGGACGAAGAACCTGATTGGGACATGCCGACACACAGAGCTGGCAGGCCGTGCAGTGTTGCGCCATATTGCGGGCACTCAATGAGCCGGGAGGAGTGAGGGGAGTGCTTCGCTCAAGAATCTTCTTATCTTCAATGGCTGCCAGTCCTCCGTCTACTTTCTTTTCCTGCGCTTTTAAAACAGAAGTGGCTGCAACCAGAGCCGTTGCTGTGAAAAAACTGCGGCGGGTTTCGTTTATCTGTTCCGAATCTGCCTTGCCCGCAGCAGGTTTACCGAAAGGATGATACTTGTAGGAAATGGCTCCATGCTTGCACTTCTCAATGCAGTTCATGCAAACCACACACCGGCTTGCATCAATCTGATGCTCCTTAAAGTTGATGCAGGCTGCCTTGCAGTTGCGTGAACAAAGACTGCATTGGTTGCACTTTTCCGAATCTATTGTGATGCGGAAAAGCGAATAACGTGAAAGGAAGCCCAAGACCGTTCCTACCGGGCAAATCGTATTACAATAGGTTCGTCCGTTGCGTCCGGCCAGAACAACAAGCACAGCCAAAGTAGCGGCAGCAATAATAAAAGTCGGCAGGCTCTTCAACCATACATCCGTTTCATAAAAGGCATAACTGTCTGCCCGTTCAGCCAGATAAGCAAGCAGATTGTTGCCCCATTGCCATATAGGTTGAAAAAGATTATTGGCAATACGTCCGTATGCACTATAGGGTGCAAGTAGAGCAGCCAATGAACCAATTCCGGCAATCAAAGCAATGATAAACACACCCAATACGCCATAGCGCAGCCAAGATAAGGCCGGAGAATAAGAGTAAGGAAGCTTCCTGCGTTTTTTAGGTTGCCGGCCCAGCCATGCCAGTATATCCTGAAATACCCCTAAGGGGCAAATCACAGAACAATAGATACGCCCGCATACCAAAGTGAGAATTACAAGAAACAATATCACTCCCACATTCAGCGCCAATACAGCCGGCAAAAACTGGATTTTGGCTAACCAGCCGAACCACCCATGCAACGTTCCCGTAAAATCAAGGAACAGCAAGGTGATGAGTGCAAAACAAATCATTGCAAAAGTCAGTCTAATCTTCCGTAACATGATAATCCTTTATTTTGAGTTCCTAAACATTCTATATCAGCGATATGAGTACAAAACAACTGCCGAAATAGTGAAATTTTCTTTATGCAAAAAAAAAGAAAAAAAGAAAGATATCATCATTCAATGGAATTAAAAACGAAAGAAATAAACGGTGCAGAATGCCTTTACTATAATCCAAGCGGTCTACAGAAAGAATCAACTTATGATTTCCGAAAAATTTCCGTGTACGGTCTATCGCCCGCCCTACTTCCGGTCTGGAAGAAGCATTGTGATACAGTCCGTAGTTGATTCCCATAGGAAGAGCATCGGTCTCAACTACTCTATTCCCGAGTTGTGCTTCGTCCAGTTTAAAGTCAATACGCAGTACCCGTTTGACAGCACTGATAAAATGCCGCATATAGTCATAAGTATGGAAAGCTATAAAGTCAGCATCCAATAATCCTTTCAGGATTTCTGCACGTTCCGGTAATATCCGGAAAAGTTCATAGGAAGGGAAAGGGATATGATGGAAATATCCGATATTCAAATTCGGGTAAACCTTCCGAAGCATTCCGGGAAGCAGCATTGGCTGATAGTCTTGAATCCACACCTTGTCACCTGGATGTATCACGCGGCAAATGGCATCGCAGAACAACTGGTTCACTTCCTGATACGATTGCCAGAAAGAGTTCCGATATAGCGTATAAACAAAAAAGTAGTGACATAATGGCCAAATAGTACTATTACTATAGCCTTCATAATAATTCTTTATCTGTGTTTCGGACAAGAATACTGGGTGAAAATTTATTCCTTCCAATCTAGAAGTGATTTCCTTTTTACTTTCTTCGTTGTCAACGCATATTCCAGGCCATCCAATCCAATGTTTTTCGTAGGAAATCTGAAGTGAGTCCAAACCGGTAGCCAGTCCACCTTCACTTCATGAAAACACGAACGTTTCATCCTCTTTGGTAACCTTAACGGGTAATCTGTTTGATATAATATAAAATTTCATGTATGAGTTAACACAAGAAATATGCCAACTCATACAATATTTTATTTATTGCTTATAATCAGGATTTTAGAAAAAGATAAAGAGAAAAACAAACATTCAAAAAATGAAAAAGAATGTTCCATTTCGATATGGTCCTACTATTACCAATTATCACTGGAAATGTCTTTCTTCACCAATGCTTCAATTCTTTGCTTATAGCAATTTATCCCTTCTGCTATATTTTTACTAGCTTCCGAGGTCCCCATTCCATAGACTATAAGAGGAGTTTGCCATACCATTCCGGCATGTACAGCACTTGCTTGATAAGGTCTTAACAACTCATCCACCGTAAAACGATTTCTTCCTCCGCTTCTATAAGCATCATGTTCAGAGCCGGCAGTAGTGACCACCATCAATGTCTTACCAGCCACAGCAGGAGTTTTTGCCAGATAAGTAAATACTTCATCCAACCATCTCTTCAATAAAGAAGGAGCCGACATCCAATAGAACGGAAACTGAAATACAAGCGCAGATGCATGCGATATGATAGTGCTCCATATCTCTGCATTAAAAGCATCTTCCACACGCATCTCATATAAATTGTATATGGCCACCTCTCCCATGTCACTAATAGCATCCATCAATGCCTTGTTAGCTCGCGACTCTTTTATATTGGGATGTGTCAGAAGAACCACTACTTGCTTTGAATCTTTATCCATATTGTTTTTCTTTTAGTTTAAAATCATTGATGTGTGTACAAATATACAAAATATAGATATACGAGTAGGAGGAAATAAAAGTTTTCTTCCTACTTTCATTTTCTGACATATATTTTCGAATGTGACGAAAGAGGCGGAAAGCGGGTGAGGGCAAAGGTATAAAAACAAACTTCTGAAGAATTTATGATGCGGACTAACGAAAAATAATGTATCATCCCCATATAGATTTACTAGTGATTCCGTATGAGGAGCTTATACCCAACAAAGCATGTTCTTGTTAAAACAAATTAAAAAAGGAACAACTACTGTTGTTCCTTTTTTAAGTACACCCTCAGGGATTCGAACCCTGGACCCACTGATTAAGAGTCAGTTGCTCTACCAACTGAGCTAAGAGTGCATTCCTTATTTCTTGTTTGCGGGTGCAAAAGTAGTCCTTTTATTTTATTCGTGCAAACAAAACGGTGTATTTTTTGCGATGAAATGGGATTTTTTATTCAAACTCGTATAAATCAGAAGGAGTAGTACGCTTCAAAGCACACAACTGTACATCCTTTCCTACGATAATTCCTTTTTCCCTTAATTTCCATTCCACTGTTTTATATGCCAATTCAGGATGATTGTTGTCCTTGCTCAAATGACAAAGCCAAATATACTGTAAATGTTCCGTCATATTTTCCGAAAGAAATTCAGCAGTAGCAATATTACTCATGTGTCCGGTGCGGCTGGTAATCCGTTCTTTCAGGTATTGGGGGTAGGTACCCATGCGTAACATTTCCTCATCGTAGTTGGCTTCCAATATCAGATAATTGGCCTTTCTGATATATTCTGCGGCCGTAGGAGTAATTTCACCAAGGTCTGTAAGAAAAGCAAACACTTTTCCGTCTATCTCAATGCAATAGCCCACATTGTCCGTGCCATCATGAGGTACCTCGAAAGATTCGATATGAAAATCTTCCAACTGCATGGGTTGCTGCTTTTCCAGGTAACGGACAGACGAATATAACTTTTCTGTCATGCAATAGCTCCGGTTGATACCCTCATGAATCCGGGCAGTTGTATAAATAGGAATATTCTGTTTCTCACCCAATCCACCTACCGCTTTAATATGATCTGCATGGTCGTGCGTAACAAATACCGCACGTATCATTTCCATGCTGATACCTGCTTCTTTCAGTCCTTTTTTTATCGTCCGTACTGCAATGCCGGCGTCGATGAGTATTCCATATTTTTCTGTGCCTATATAATAACAGTTGCCGCTGCTTCCACTGGCAAGGCTTATAAATTTTACTTTCATCCTAATCTCCTTAATTACAAAAAAGCCGTCGCTTTTAAAAAAAGTGACGGCAAATATACAAAAAGTATGCAATATATAAACCTTATGCCTTCTTCTTTTTGTCGATGAATTCGGTAGTTTTGGCAAAAACGAATAATGCTATTGCCGCAACCAATCCTATAACAGCGAAATAATACCAGATATAATGTGCATTGACACTAGCTGCTTCCCACGCTTCGCGGGTTTCAAACAAGACTGGATCAGGACAATATTTTGTCAGAAGCACCCCCGCAATACCGAATCCGAAAATAGAAGAGAGGAATGAATGAAGATGACTGAAACCGAGGTACATACCTTCTTCGCCCTTGGGGGCCTGCAAAGAGAAGTATTCCAGATAACGCGGTGAGATAAAACATTCTGCCAAAGCTTGCACAACAATACCAAACACCATCATCAAAGTAATATTGCTCATGCCGGAAATAATATCGTTGCCCAGCAAATTACCGCATGCCATCAGCAATGCCGATACCGGAATAAGAAACATGCCTATATTCATAGAAGTAATAGCTGTGCGCTTTGCCATCCACCGGGTGATAAAACTTACGCAGCAAACCACTACAAACGGGTTTACATTGGCTATCCACCCCGGTTTGGCTGTTTCACCCGCCATACGGATGACATATTTGGGCATAGTTGCATAGAGCTGTTGCTGCACCATCCAAAAGCCGGTTACGATGAGGATAAGAATCAACAAACGCCAATTAGTGATAATACGCAGAAAACCTTGCCCAATTTCACGCATGCTTTTCCCTTCACCTGCTGTATGTGCCGATTTATACAATAAGATGACAGCCAATAATGCCAGCACCGTCATGGCAGCCGAGAAGTAATTGATATAAATATAAGCTTGCTCACCGATAACATTCCGTAGAGGGTCGACCACCGTTTTTCCGGTAAAAGCTCCTATATTCACCATCATATAGAAGATGGAATAGCCGCGAGCACGGGTAGCCTCTGTTGTTTCCTTAGCCACCGATCCCGATATGATAGACTTGATGAACGAACCTCCTACCATGATAACAAACAATACGGGGACAATCATCCAGCGGTCATTACTATCCGGCAATCCTGAAAAACGGGTTGTCTCGCCATACTCCACCAGACCGGCTGCTTCCAGTAGGGTGGGAAGCAATCCCAAGCCCAAATACCCGATGGAAAGCAGTGAGAAAGCAATAATCATCGACTTTCGGAAACCTATCTTATCGGCATATGCGCCCGTAAAGATAGGCAACAAATAGAGCCCTCCCGAAAACAGACCGGAAATCATGCTTGACTCAAAATCATTGAAACCTAAAATATTGGAAAGATAAATGGTAAGAACAATAAATACAGCATAATATGCCATGCGTTCGAACAGTTCTACTGTACTGCTTACCCAAAAAGCTCTGCTGAAGCCTTTGGAAGCGGGTTGGGGTGATGTCATCATCCTTTTGTACGATTAAAATTTATGTATTAAATGAAAAAATAAGTGCAAAAATAGGAAATTAATATCGTGTTTGCAAGATATTAATTTTCTGCAAACACAATATTAATAAGTTGCAGACAAGATATTAACTTCCCATTTATCACTATTTATCTTTTCATTTATATAGAATACTCCGTATCTTTGGACGCTTTTATAAAACGACCATTCATGAAAGATAAAATCGAATTTATAGCTTTTGACGCTGATGACACACTGTGGGAAAGCGAACTTTATATTCAGGAGTTCGAGCACAAATTCTGTAACCTTTTAAGGCAATATCTGCCTGCTTCATCCATATCACAAAGGTTTTTTGAAACAGAAATGAAGAATCTGCATATGTATGGCTATGGGCTGAAGAGCATAATGCTCAGTATGACTGAAACCATCTGCAAAGTGACAGACGGAAACGGGAATATGCATCTTATAGAAGAAGTAATAGGATGGGGACAAGAGCTTCTGCAGAAACCGGTTACACTACTGGAAGGCGTGAAGGAGACCATATCGTCACTTCATGGGAAATATAAATTGGTGTTGGCCACTAAGGGGGACTTGTTCGACCAGAAAAGAAAAATAGAAGCTTCCGGACTGCGAGAATATTTCCATCATATCGAAATTATGAGTGACAAGAAAATCGATGATTACCAGAGGCTGATTGATACATTGGGCTGTCCGCCTGAAAAACTCCTGATGATAGGTAATTCTGTAAAATCAGACATACTTCCGGTATTGGAACTTGGGGGATACGCTGCCCATGTACCATACCACGTGACTTGGGCATACGAGCAACATGAAGGGGAAATACGACATCCCAATTTTATACGATTGGATAGTATCAAAGGAATATTAGATAAGCTATAAGTTATGGGTGAAACTGCATAACTTATAGCTTACTATTGCTTTTTAGAATTGGAAGAAATTCTTAGCGTTATAATAGCTGATATCTTCAATCATCTGGTTTACGCGTTCCATCTCGGAAATAGGAATTTCACCATTTTCTACATCACGGCCTACAAGATTACACAATGTACGGCGGAAATATTCATGGCGCGGATAGGAGAGGAAGGAACGGGAATCGGTCAGCATACCAACAAATCGGCTCAATAAGCCCAGTACAGAAAGGGCATTCATCTGCTTTTCCATACCATCCTTCTGGTCAAGGAACCACCAACCGGAACCGAATTGAATCTTACCGGCAACCGTACCATCCTGGAAGTTACCCAGCATAGTAGCAATGACTTCGTTGGCGCATGGATTCAAATTATAAAGAATAGTCTTGGTCAGCTTACCATTGGAGTTTAAGCGGTCGAGAAATTTAGCCATAGCTTTTGCTGTAGTAAATTCGCCAATGGAATCAAAACCGGTATCAGGACCTAACAGTTTGAACATCTTACTATTGTTGTTGCGAATAGCACCATAATGGAACTGTTGTGTCCAACCTTTCTCCCAATCCATTTCGCCGAACACAACCAGCATGGCCGACTTGAATTTCAGAATTTCCTCCTTCGTCAATCCAGTACCGCCATATACCTTGTTAAAGATAGCCTTAACTTCCACTTCTGTATAATCCTCGGCATAGAATTCTTCAATTCCGTGGTCAGACAGTTTACATCCTTGTTCCGCGAAAAAATCGTGACGCTTACGCAAGGCAGCAACCATATCGTCAAAGCAGGAAATAGCCACATCGCTCACTTCGGCCAACTTTTCTACATATGCGCGAAAATCGGCAGGAACTTCCACCGCCATTGCCTTATCCGGACGCCAAGTAGGCAACATCTTGATTTCAAAACCGCTCTCGCGTGTCTTGATATGATATTCCAAGGAATCAATAGGATCATCTGTAGTACAAACCACTTCCACGTGATAACGGCGCATCATGCCACGGGCGGAATATTCAGGCTGTTTCAGCTTCTCATTACATTCATCATAAATTTCACGGGCCGTATGAGGATTGAGAATTTTATCGATTCCAAAAGCGGTCTTCAATTCAAGGTGGGTCCAGTGGTACAACGGATTACGGAAAGTATAAGGTACCGTTTCGGCCCACTTTTCAAACTTTTCCCAATCTGTAGTATCCTTACCGGTACAGAAACGTTCGTCCACACCATTGGTACGCATGGCACGCCACTTGTAGTGGTCACCTCCCAACCAAATCTCAGTCAGTGACTTAAACTGATAGTCTTCCGCCACCATTTGAGGAATCAAGTGACAATGATAGTCGATAATCGGCATTTTAGCCGCATGCTCGTGGTACAACTTCTGTGATGTTTCCGTTTGCAACAGAAAGTTTCCGTCCATAAAGTTTTTCATCTTCTTGTGTTTTAAGTATCTAAAAATATTACTTTCTATTTATTACACCTATATAGTATTGATTGTAAAGCTAATAGGTCGTATAATTGTTTTTAGTTTTATTAACCGTTATCGAACACAAAAGTAGAAATTTTACTTGGAGAAACAAAATAATTCGTATCTTTGCGGCGAGAAGTTACGAAAAGAGTGTAATTTATTGAAAATGAGCGTAGGTTAATTGCTCTTGATAGTAATAGGTTACGATTTAGTTAGTTATCTACTGCATTATCCTTCTGCGCGTCGCGTAACCTTCAAAGAACTCTTTGTATGCAAAAGTAGCTATTTTATCCGAGATTTTGATATAAACTCCCGGATTTTTTATCACCTCATTCATTAGTTTTTCCGTAAAAGCGGTATTGTTCGTCGGAACACCATTGCCCAAAACGAGTTTAGAACAAACGTGTGCCGACTACCGCATAGCCAGAGAAAAGGGCATTGCCTCACGCCTAAACGATGTTTAGACTGATGAAGCAATGCCCCTTTCTTTTGCGTCTATGCCAAGAGGTGCTTTTACGGGCTACCAGATGATTTTTCTTTTTTAGCTGTTTTTTGTGCCGGAAGCGGAAAGTGAATGCAGAGAGTGTCAGCCTGCCCCATAAATGAAACAAGCGGCCACACACAGCGGGCAATCCGGGAAGAATGATTGTTGCCACCCGGCTGGACAAGTCCCGTCGGATCGGAAAACAATCATACTCCCTTTGTTGTGGTTTGCCCTTTTCACGCTTCCGGTGATGTCTTTTTCCTTTTGGTGATTCCTTTTTTACGGATTTTCCCCTGAAGTTTTTTCTACCCAATCTGCCTCTGGTTTCGTTTACCTCCATTTTGCGCCTTTCAGTGAGCCGCATCAGTCAGTCATTTTCGTTCAGGGCGCAAAGGTAATTCCGGGATTGGACGGGAAAGCAAGGTCAAGCCTCCTGTTTTCTGCGGAAATCTCCAGCCCTTCGGGTAGTATTTCCCCGAAAAACCTTGCATTCCCTAATCCCTACCTTTTCAAGCACCCGAAACGAAAACGACCGATGCGACAGAAAGACGCATAAAAAAAATGTCGGATAAACGAGAGGCAGATAAGATAGTTTGAAACTCAACTCCCTCAGCTCTTGAATCCGCATAAAAAACAAAAAAATCAAAAACAGCGAAGATATGACGGCAACGGCAAATTTCAGACAAGTGGCGCAATACATCGGGTTGGCGATATGCGGCTTGATGATGCGCACCGCCTTCGGGGTGTTCGGCATCCTTTGGGACATCATCAGAGAGATTATAAACGGAGTGTTCCGAGTGGCGATAGGTGTAATCGTGGCTATCCTTTCCACCATTGCCTACTTCGGCTTCATCCTTTGGTTATTCACCCTTTAACCCTTACCGACATGGCAAAGAGAAACAGCAAGACGGTAGCGCAGCAGTGCAGATATTACGAGGTGGACAACATCTTCGTGTATATGGTGGAAACGTACATCAACGGTAATTTTGAAACTTTCCGAAGATTGTACCACGAACTGAACAAGGACACACGGAGGGACTTCATGGACTTCCTTCTCAGCGAGGTAGAGCCGACCTATTGGAGAGAGAGACTTAAACAGACAATCTAAAAACGACAGCGATATGAAAGGAACAGACCATTTCAAAAGAACGATACAAATGTATCTGGAACAGCGGGCGGAGGAAGATACGCTCTTTGCGAAGAAGTACCGCAACCCTGCCAAAAACATAGACGAGTGCGTGACCCACATTCTGAACTATGTGCAGAAAAGCGGTTGCAGCGGCTTCACGGACGGAGAGATATTCGGGCAAGCCATCCACTACTATGAGGAAAACGAGATAGAGGTGGGCAAACCTATGAACTGCCAAGTGGTGGTGAACCATGTTGTGGAACTCACGGAAGAGGAAAAGGCGGAGGCACGTCAGAACGCAGCTCGCAGATACCAAGAGGAGGAACTCCGCAAGTTGCAAAACCGCAACAGACCGCCAGCGAGAAAAGTAACCCAATCCCAACCCTCATTATTTGATTTAGGCTTATGAAACCGAAGACCAAGATACAGAAAAAGGTGGCAAGACTTTCAGCCAACCTTCGCCCCATATCAGCGACACAAATAGATTGGGCATACCGCCACTGTATTGAACATATCGGCTACCGCACCAAGAAAGGGAACATTACCTGCTCCGACTGCGGTCACGAGTGGTACAGCAACAGCGTACTGTGCGACACCCTTGAAGGCTGTACCTGCCCCAAATGCTATGCCAAACTCAAAGTGCAGGACACACGCAAACGTATCTACAAGGAAACGCAGTATTTCAGCGTGATAACCACCTGCAAAGGCTATCAGGTAATCCGTGTGGCGCAGGTCAGATGCGAGAGCAGGAAAGGCGAGCCGATGCACTTCTATTGCCACGAGGTTGTGCAGCGTTGGATTTCACCCGACGGTAAGGTTACGGACATGGCGTTGCTCCGTGGCTTCACATTCTATTACTGCGATGTATGGGCATTGTGCAGCGCGATGGAGATAAGACCGCACAACAGCCTATACGATGATGTTGTGGCAAGAAGCTGTGCATATCCTAAGATGAGGGTATTACCCCAACTCAGACGCAACGGCTTCAAGGGCGATTTCCACGGCATTTCCCCCGTGCGTCTTTTCAAAGCCTTGCTTTCAGACCCAAGAATTGAAACCCTTATGAAAGGCGATGAGATTGAGGTCATGAAACACTTTCTTTTCAATGCCCGTACTGCCGATGAATGCTGGGCATCATATCTGATTGCCAAGCGTCACAAGTATCGGATAGACAACTTCTCCATGTGGTGCGACTATCTGCGTATGCTCAACAAACTCGGTCAAGACCTCCGCAACCCGAAGAACATCTGCCCCGAAGATTTCATGGCGGCACACGACAACGCAACTCGAAAGATTGAAGCCATACACGAGAAGGAACGGGCCGAACAACGCCGCCGCTGGGAGATTGAAAGGCGTGAGCGTGAACAACAGCGGCAACTGCAAAGGGAAAAAGATGCGGAGGATTTCATTGCCAACAAATCCAAATTCTTCGGATTGGTAATCACTGACGAGGAAATAATCGTCAAGGTACTTGAAAGCATAGACGAGTATTACAGCGAGGGCAAGGCACAGAACATCTGCGTGTTCGGCAGTGAATACTACAAGAAAGCCGACACCCTCATACTCTCGGCAAGGATTGGCGGTGAGATAATTGAAACCGTAGAGGTGGATTTGCGGACACTCAAGGTGGTGCAGTGCCACGGCAAGTACAACCAAGACACCGAATACCACGAGCGCATCATAGACCTTGTGAACAAGAACGCCAACCTTATCCGTGAGCGGATGAAAGCGGCATAGCATAAACCCTAAAACAACATTGATATGGAAGTAAGAATCGAAAGCATGATTTGTGTGTGGGACGATAAAATCCCCACCTTGTTCCTTGAATTTGTAAATCTCCTCACTCTCTCAACAAGTGAGGAGGGATTAAGAAAGAGCGTAAAGGAGTTTGCCGAGAAGCACGAACTTGACAAGTTTTTCCTTTACGGCTTCGGCTCTCACCATTTCTACCTGCACCAACGCTACACGAGCAACCCCGAAATAGTGATGAAGAACAGAGTTCTGTCAGTACATTTTTAATCATCTAAAAAGCAACATTATGGCAACACGAATGACCATCAACGGAGTAAGCACCTGTACGGAAGCAGGGACGGAGAAATATGAGCGTTTCCAATCGGGTATCGGCAGACGCAAGCGGACACTTGTGCAGTACGACTACCGCCATACGGACGGAGAACTGTTCACTTGTGTCAAACCCACATTGGACGAGTGCCGAACCGCAAGGAACAAGTGGCTGAACGCAAAGCAGGGAAAGGAGGGCAACCGATGAACACGACCTATCAAACGCTGATAGTCAAATTCAGCGAACCTATCGCGGCATTGGACGGTATCTTTGACGATGCCCAAGCGTGGGGAACGGACACCCTCAAAGGGTGGATAGATGATTACGAAAGCACACGTTTCACCGCCACCGACAGCCATACGGCAGTCATCACGAGCGAGTACAATATGGAGTGTGTGAAGGAGTGGCTGCAACGGCAGACACCCATTGCCGAGATGCGAGAATTTTGAACAAGTTGGCGGTGTCCGCACCGCCAGCACTTAAAACCCTAAAAACAACGAATATGATAGCACAGACGATATTACAGCAGATAGGTGGAAAACGCTTTACCGCCATGACAGGTAGCCGAGATTACATCAATATGGGCAACGGCTTACGGATGAGCCTTGCAAGGAACAAGACAAGTGCCAACCGCCTTGACATCATCTATGATGCGGGGGCAGATCTCTACAATATGCGCTTCTACCGCAGGACATTCAGCAAAAAGACATTCGAGTGCAGGACGAAGGACATTGCCGTACACGAGGGTATCTATTTTGATATGCTGGAGGAAATGTTCACGATGGTGACGGGACTTTACACACGCTTTTAAGAAGAGGAACGGGCGGTAAAATCGCCGCCCGCTACTTTTGTCAGTGAGCAGTGGGCGGCACAAAAGTAGCAAAAAGCCCAAGTTCCAATCTGTGATACAATTTACAAAAACAAGTTTTAATCATGGAAGCAATCAGACAGAACGGAAAAATCATCTTGCACAGCAACGACGGCATAAGCATAAAGATGATTTTCAGAAACCTTACGGGAAGGAATTTTCAAGGTCAGGAGTATGCGGACTATATTAGCCACATCGCAATTGGGAGCATGGGGTTTACGCCCGGTAGCATTGAGCATTGCAGGGACGGTGGCGTGATAGACACGGGAACAATCCCGAATGTATGAAAAGCGGAAAATCCAATGAAGTTGGCGGCTTCATCGGATTTTTCCGAAATAATCATTAAGTATTTTAATTTTGAAATGTTTTTTGTAAGAATGTTAGTAGTTTAGACATATCTTCCTTTCGATATATCATTTCACAAACTTTTTGAACAAATACATTTTCTTCTATTCCTTGTTCTTTTAAGTTTTTAATGAGGTAATTATAAAACGCCTTGTCGTCATTCTTTTTGATTAAACTATCCACCACTTCTTTTAGTGATTTAACTTTGAAAAAACGGTCACCTATTTCCTTGAAAAAATCAGCATCTTTATTTACAATAATTTTTTCATGTAGGTATTTTTCCAAACTATGTATTGGCAGAAAATTTATTGTTAAATTAGTATATAATCCCTTTTGCTTATATAGTTGTTCAAAATCCGGTTTTACATCACCATCAAGAACACTTAATACTTTTGTTCCAACCCCTGCTAAATTTGACTTACAAATATCATCTTGCATTTTTAACACATTCTCCCAACCACCACTTGGTAGAATATTAATCAATTTACTTTTATACAAGGCATTTTCATCAATTATATTCTCCAATATATATTTAGCCAACACATCCTCTACTAAAATAAGAAAATCGTATCCCGAATGTTGATAAATATCTCGTGTTGCATATGATGGATAACATGGATTTACAATAGCGATATTATCCAACTCCTTTTGTAAATGAAAAATATTTGAAGGCTTTATTTTCCTAAGTAATTCTATTGAATGACTTGAAAAATATATAGCAAGATTATACTCTGTAGCCAATTTTTGCAAAAAATCAACTAACCTCATGATTGCAGATGGATGCAATGCTAATTCAATTTCATCTATCAATATAAGCCGTACATCTTCAGACTTTGCAGGGCGAACAATGACAACATTCAACATATGCAATAAGCTAATCAACATATTTTCTCCTGCACTCATACAAAACTGATTAACTATTCCATTAGTTCCTTCAATGAAATATGGAATTCCTTTGAACGCTTTAAGTTGTGCTAATGTTCTATTTTTAATGCGTTTAAGATTTGTATAGAAATCATAATTTCCATGCAAAATATAACTTAAATTGCGCGAAACAAACGAATCTGCATCAGTTAAAATTGTATTATTAACTCTTTCAGCTTTTAGTAATGTATCATAATTTGCATCTATAAAACGCATTCCATGTATTATGCTACCTTCATAAAAACCTTTTAGAGATATTATATCAGTTGAACTACAACTCCATCCTCTACTGGCTTTTGTCCAAGAATTTTCTTTTCCATCATAGGATATTGTGATTTTACTATTAGATGAATAATCATGAGGTTGAAAAACATTGAATGCAGAGTTACGTACAACCTTAGAAATGACTGTCATGATAGTACTTTTGCCTGTTCCATTAGCTCCAGTTATAGCATAAAGTCCTGTTTCTATTGGTAGATTTAACTCAATATTATTGATGTTCTTTAATTGTTCTATTTTTATATTTAATTTATTATTCATAATTGTTCTGTCTTTGGACGCAAAATTAGGCATTTTATACTGAATGACAAAATGTTATCATAAAATAATACAACTAAAGTAATATTGAGGTGATACATAATTACCCCTGCTCTTGAATTATAAAACAGAGGTAATTATTTTTTTTACGAATTTTGCATCAATCACGGGATATACAGCAGCGCAAACTCCACCTTTCTCCGTGTGAGCAGCATGGCATGGCGTTTTCCCTTGTAACTGCAAAAAGCAATATATTCATGGTAGATGTTCCTGTCGCCAGCCTCCAACTTCTTTATCAAGGTGCTTTTGGGGATTGTCTTGCTACCCAAAAGCCGGTATGGACCCACGTTGTAGGCAAGCGTGGCGAGTAAAAGGCTGTCTTTCCCGAACTGCCGGAACATCGCGCAGAACTTCCGCAAGTCTTTCCGCAGAAGCACGTCCGCCTGCCGCTTCGTCATGGTTCGTGCCGAATATCTTTCGTCCGGCAGAATTTTGTGACCCCAACCCACGTATGGGTGGTGTTTTTCCGAGTGCCAGCCCTCAAAATATTTCGTGCAGCACACCGCCCTCTCGAAAAGTGGCAAACGGTAGATTGCCGCCTGCCCGTCCATTCCCTCTCGGCGGCTGATCCGTGCGGACACGGAACAGACCGCCATAAGCGAACAGAGCATTACCATGAATACACGCATCATTTCAGCAAGGGGCTGAAGTTGCCGATGGGAACGATGGTCAAACCGTCATCCTTTACATTCCGGTTGTTGAAGTCAAATTCCAGCTCGAAGGAGTTGCCGAAGTTGTCCTCCACCACCACAATAAAGTTGTGCGCCTCTTCGCCCTCCGCCGTGTAGTACAGGCGGAACTTTTCGTTCTCCAGCAGGTAGCGGTCGTTGGGCAGGAAGGTGATGCCGTTATCCATTTTCAACTTTCCTTCTCCCTCAAACTGAAAATAGCGGATGGTATAAAGCGTGTTAGCGAAGTCGCCCTCCTTTTTCAGTTCACAGCGGATTTCCACCGTCTGCCCCTTTGTCACCTTGTTCGGCACGGGCATGACCTCCACCGTGAAGGGATAGGACTGTTGGATGTCCATGTCGTCATCGCACGACACGAGGGTGAATGACACAGCGGCTATCAGGCATAACGCCACCACCTTAAAGATGTTTGTACTCTTGTTTCTGTTGTTCAGTATGTTCATTGTTCTTCGATTTTTAGATGATTGTTTTTCTGTTTTTTCGTTGTCCGTTGCAGGTACTCATTCAAGTCCTTGCAACCGTCATAGAGGGAGGAACGGTCGGCGACACGCGCCCCATACCGTTTGGCAAGAGCGTCAAGCGTCCGCCGTCCGGCTTCGTCACGGTCAAGGAAGCATCCGATGCGCCCGTAGCCGTCCAGCAATTCCGCCGCCTTCTCCACGTTGGCGACAGAGTTCAGAACAAGGCAGTCAGCGTTACCGGTTACGCCAAGCGTCACAGCGGAGAGAAAGTCCATGAAGCCCTCAAACACGAGGCACTCGTCAGCCGGGATTTCCTTCGTCCTTGCCAAAGACACATCTTTTGGCGGGATGCACCCCTTGAAAAATCGGCTTCGGACTTCATATCCACCTGCCATATTCAGGAAACCGACAGCAAAATACCGTTTTCCACGCACACTGTAGTTCAGACGGCAACAGTGACGGGATGTGATGGCGATGGGTATGCCACGTTCCGCCAGATAGTCCGTCAACGGTGAGCGAAGTAACGGAGCGACCTCCACATCCTCAAAGACGGGTTCGGTCGGCTTCGGGAGATAGGCGGGCTTTTCCCATCCGGCAACCGTCATATTGGCGGCTTCCGCTATGAACTTCGCTTGCTTCATGAAGTCATCGCTTTGCAGAAACTCCCCGGCAAGCGTGAAGATGTCGCCGCCCTTGCCCAAACCGAAGTCGTACCAGAGCTGTTTCGCCACGTTCACACGGAAAGAGGGTGTGCGCTCGCCCCTGTACGGGGCAAGATACCACAGCTCGTTACTGCTCCTTCTAACAGGCTCATGCCCCAGCCGTGCGAGAAAATCCGTAAGCGGCATCCTTCTGACAGCATCTATTTCCGTCCTTTCCATGCCCGTGTCAGTTGATGATGAACTTGATACCGACCCCGAACTGCGTGTGAAACTTCCGCGTGTCGCCACCCCAAAGGCAACGCTCCCGCAGATTGGCAAGCAGGGCTATACGGTCTGCCACGTAGCATTCCACATCGAGCGTCAGCGCGCCGCCGTAGATGAAGGCGTCCCGGTCGTGCAGCGTAGAACCGTCATGCAGCACCTTCGTTCCCCAGTTCACCGACTCATATCCGGCAAGAGCCGAAGCCCCGGCATAGACGAACACGATTTTTCGAGCGTCCGACAGTATCTTGAAGTAATAGCCGCCCTCCGCCGTGAACTGCGCCACGGGTATCTTGGTGTTCTTGTAAGGATTGTTTTTCAGGAGGTATTCGCCACCGAACACCCACTTGTTTCCCCTCTTCGTGTAGGTGGAAAGAGACGCCCCGAAACTGTAGCCGCCGTCCTTGCCACCGGGATTGAAACCGTCCGCCATGTCCGCCCTTACCTCGATGCCATGCATCTTCGGCAGACACCGCTGGGCGTGCGCCTGCCCCGTGAAAAGGGCAAGCGACGCGATGATTATTGCGATGTATTTTCTCATGGTCAGCGCACTTGAAGTTCGTTAATGGTGCTGGCTCGTACCAAATCCTCGTTCTCAATCACGAAGGACTGGTGACGGCCGCCGTTCTTCTCGTTCAGCTCCACCACGAGGCACTTGTCGTCGGGGATGGTGAACTTCGCCATCGTGAAGACCGTGCGCTCACTTTTTTTGCCCGGCACGAGAGTGGCGTAGTTCTGCGCACGGAGCGGCAGAATGATCTGCTCCTGCACGGCGGTACGTTTCGCCACCTTCTTGTCCACGATTTTCCAAGTGATGTAGTCCACATCGAAAGGCACGTTGCTCTGGTTCTTTATCTCCGTGTGGAAGTAGAGTAAGCCGTTGTGCGTGTAGATGCCTTTCAACAGGTATTGGATGCCGAAACGCTTGCAGCCGATATGCTTCACCTCGCGCTTGTTCTGTTTGTGGATGGACTTCATGATAAGGCGCACCAGCATCGGGCTTTCGCTGCCCAGCTCTTTCAGATAGATTTCCTGCGCATTGTTCGGGCGGTTCACCGTACTGCCGTCATGGATGAAATCGCACATCTCCACGTTGAGTAACAGCGGTTCGGCGGCGTACTTCACGTTGAAGGTGTAGAAACTGCCGTCCTCCGTGATGACGGACATATTCGTTTCGTTGGGAAAATTTCTCACGGTAGCCTTCACGCGGATGACGTTCTCCGCTCCGTCGGCTTTCCCGGCAATCAGGTCGGGCGAGCCTAAATCGACATAGCGCACCTCCGCCGGAAAAATGACGTGGACGGTCTTGTCATAGGTCACTTCCAGTCCGTGCGGCGGTATCATGCGGTCGAAGGTCAGCTTGCGCGACAGACCGTGATACAGGTCGCCGTCCGCCTCCTTCTGCGGATAGACCTCCTTCGTCAAGGTCGGCTGTTCACTTCCTTTGGTCGTTTCAACGGTTACATTCTCCTGCGCGTTGGCAGTTGCGATGCCCATAGCGAGGGCAAACATGATGATTACTTTTCTCATTACTTTTGGATTTTAGTGGTAAATGTTTTTTTGATTGATTGTTGTTTTCAGTCCTTTTCCTGATAGAGCATGACCCTGTACCCGGCTTTCAGATGCACCTTTACGGTTCGCATCTTCTTGGCGATGTACTGGCTCGTGCCTTGTATCAGCCCCTTGCCCAAATCGGAGGCGAGCTGCGCCCCGGCATTGGTGGAGATGTTGATGCTGCTCCCTAACGAGCCGCCCATGTTGGCGGCGACCTCCCTGACGGCGTTCATCTCCATCGAGTTCGGGATGAAGATACCGGGCTGTCCGTCCGTGTCATAGACCGCAAGCTCCACCGGGATAATCGTGCCATCGTATTCCAGCGAGGTGACCTCGATGTCGAGCCGCTCACCCTGTATCTTGCCCGTGCCGACCACCACTGCATTGCGTGGGATTGTTCTGCCCGCCACCGCCATAGGCTCCAGCAGGCGCAACCTTACCGTCTGTCCGTCCGTCACGCTCTGCGCACCATGCACACATGCCGGGATGGTATTCCGGTCCGATACCTCTGTAGTGCCGACAGCCGTGTTGAACCCCCGGTTGCGCTCCTGCGAGAAGGTGGCGACAAACTCCGCGTTGCTCATGGGCTGTGCAAGGGAGGAAACGACTTGGCGGGTCACTTGCCTTACGGGTGTCGCCGTGTTCTTCTTTCCCTTCTGCACGGTGGAAGGCTCTGCCGCCTGTTCCGGCTTTCCTCCGTTCTGACCGCCCATGTACTTTGCCGCCAGCTCATAGGACTTCTCCATAAGTGCCACCTGTTCGTCCATAGATGAAGTCCTGCCCTTCTCGCTTTCCAGTTCCGACTCCAGCGAGGCGATGCGCTCCAACAGCTCATCCATCTCGGCATTGTCGTTCTTCGGCTGTTCGTAGAAGTTGCCGAGGGTGGCGTTCAGGTCACGGTAGGCGGCTGCGGAGGATTGGATGGTCTGCGGCGTGGCGGGCTGTGCCTTTTCCTCTTTGCCGCCCGGATTGGCGAGGTCGAAGTCCGTCCCGTCCTCCGTTCCAGCTATCTCGCGGTCGAACATGTCGCCCAGCTGCCCGATGGCACGGTTGCGGCTCTCCAGACGCTCTTCCATCTCCCCATGCTCGTAGGCTTTCAACTTGTCGCCGATAATCTGCCGGTTCGCCTTGTCCGCGTCGGGCATCTCGGTGTTGTATCCGTCTGTTCCCGGCTGTTGCTCCTTGCCGGAGGACGGGGCGAATATCAGCCACATCGCCCCGATGAACACCAGCACCATAGCGGGCAGGACTATCATCTTCTGCCGTTTCAGCCGCTGCGCCTCGGTCAGCGGTTCGCGCCCCTTTTTCGGCTTTCCCGTGTCGGGAGCGGCTTTGTTCTCTTTCGTCGGTTCATTCTTCGTCTGTTCCATATAAATAAGGTGTTAAGTGATTGTCAGTTTCCACCGGGGTCGGCAGTTCCACCCGTCCGGCGTGTCCCGTTTCCATGCGTAAGCCGTCGTTCCTGCCGATGTCATAGACGGCTCTGCCGAAGGTGTAGAGGGCAAGCACCGCGAAGGCGGCGAGCATCCCCAGTACGATGCGGCGGCGTGTTTCCGGCGGCAAACCGTCCAGATACCCTTTGAGCCTTGCCACCAGCCGTTTCCGTTTGTCGTGGAGCTTCCAGTACACGCCCCACATTGTTTTTCTGATACTTTTTACTTTCCGTTTCATAATCCGTTACCGTTTGATAGTCTGTAAATCCTTATTCTCGATGATGGTGAAACCCTCGATGGTGAAGCCGTTGGGATTGTCGTCCGACCGTGATGCGTTCAGCAGGCGGCAGGTGGTCACGAGGCTGCGCTCGGTGACGTTGCTTTGCCGGATGATTTTCTGCGTGGCGTAGGTCACGGCTCGGTAGGGATAGGCGTTGAAGTCACACACCACGCTGTCCACCTTCAACACTTGGTTGATGTTTCCGGCGATGATGCGGTTGTAGTACCCCTTCTCGGCGAAGTCCGAATAATAGTGGTACACGCTCTTGTCTGCCAGCAGCAAGGCACGTTTTACGTTGTGTTCAATCGCGCTTTTTTCAGGTGACAGCGTGAAGAAAAGCTCGTGGAAGCGGCGCACATGCTCCCGTGCCTCCGCTGGACGGTTCTGCGACAGATCCTGCGACAGCGCAAGCATCAGCGACTTGCCGTTGTCCAACACATAGATTTTCTCCCGTTGCTTCTCCGCGAAACGGTAGGAGTTCCACACGCTCCACACCGTCACCACGGTGCACAGCGAGAGGAAGACGATACCGAACAGGCGTATCTGCCTGAACGATGATTCGATGTTTTTAAGTGACTTAAATTCCATTGTTGTTTATTCGTTTTTAATTGTCAGTTGATTATTTCAGCAGTTTCCCGGCACGTCCGACCACGTTTCCTGCGGCTGCACCCGCCACGCTGCCCGCCATGCTTCCGGCTCGTCCCGCCATCTGGTTCACGTTGCGACCGTAACCGCCCATGCCTCCGGCTTGGATAATCCAGCCGGCAACGGTGGGAATGGTGAAGTATCCGATGATGCCGATGCAGAGGAACACGATATACACCCCGTCGCTCGAATCCAGCGAGAAGTTCGGGTCTGCCTGCATCCGCTCGATGTCGCTTTGCAGCATCAGCACCTGTATCTTCGCCAGTATGGTGCTGAACATGTCCGACACCGGAAGCCACAGATAGACCTGTATGTAGCGGCATATCCACTGCGTGAGCGTGCTTTGGAAACCGTCCCATACCGACAGGGCGAAGGCTATCGGACCGAGTATCGCCAGCACCACGAGAAAGAAGGTGCGGACGGTGTCTATCACGAGGGCGGCGGCTTGGAACAGCAGTTCCAGTATCTCGCGGAAGAAGTCGCGGATACTCTTCTTCATGTTGTACATTCCCCGGTCGATATACATTCCCGCCATCGTCACCATGTCGGAGGGCGACCAGCCGAGTTCCTCCAGTTGCTTGTCAAATTCCTCGTTGGACACGAGGTAGGCGGTTTCGGGGTTGCGTACCATCGCCTCGTATTCCAGCTTGTCCTTCTGCTCCCGGTATCGGTTCATGTCCAGCGTTTCCGCCTCCAGCATCTTTGCCGTGCCCTGTACGACGGGTGAGAGGATGCTGTTTATCGTGCCCAGCACCACAGTCGGGAAGAACATGATGCACAGACCGATGGCAAAAGGACGGAGCATCGGGAATACGTCTATCGGTTCGGCTCTCGCCAGCGACTGCCATACCCGGTAGGCGACGTAGAACAGCGCACCCAGCCCGGCGATGCCTTTCGCCACACCCGCCATGTCCCCACATAGCGGCATCATCTGCTCATAAAGTGAGCGTAAAATCTGATGAAGGTTATCGAACTCCATAGGCTTACCAGTATCTTTCGTTCATGTTCCCGTACAGCCCCATGATGCGGTCGAGGTCGTTCTTTTTCTTCGCACGCAGATAACTCACGGAGATGTTCTTGTTGGTGTAATAGCTCACAAGGTTGCGGTAACGCTTCATTTTGGAGTAGCAGCGTTCCACCACGTCCATGCGCTCCTTGTCGGTCATGGAGAGCGTGGTGATGTTCACCACATTCTTCAGTTCCGTCAATACTTCGTTGCTCTCTTCCAGCAGTTTCGTGTAACCGAAAGCGATTGCCGACAGCTCTTCTGGTCTGAAATTTCCATCACGGAGCATCCTTTGGAAACTGTTTACATAAATGTCGGTGATGTCGCCTACCATCAGGATGGTCTGCTGCACCTTGCGGGCGTCCTTGACGAGATTGTTCACCGATTTGAGGGCATCGTAATACTTTTTGCCCTGCTGATAGATTTTCACCGTTTCCTGAAAGTTGCTCACCATGTTCGTGGCAGTCTTGGAGGTATGGATGATGTTTTTGGAGGCATTGATGATACCCTGCGCCAGATTGCCCGGATCGCTTACGACCCACTGTGCGCTTGCCCTGCCTGCGAAAAGCAGGCACAGGCAGATAATCATTGTTATTCTTGTTCTCATGTTACTTTGGATTTTAGTGGTTGTTATTCTTCTGTCGGGTGTCCCGGCTGCGGTTTCACCCGCACATAGTCGCCGCCCGGCGAGAAGGTCAGCACGTCCGTTGCCTCGTTGTAGGACACGTCGATGCGGAAGCCGGTGTTCATGAACAGGTTGTCGTTTTCCTCCTGCAAGAGATAGGTTTCCGGTTTCAGCTTGCGGCGCAGACCGCTCCGGCGGAACACCGTCACCTTGTAGGCTTCGCCCTCCTTGTAGATAAGCACATCGGGCTTCCCCTCCACGCTCTCCCAGTTCCCGCACAGCATATCACGGCGGTTATCGACCACATCGCAGGATTGCAGCATCATGACCGCCAATCCGATCAGGCACTTGCTGACTTGCAGCATTTTAACTTTTGATAAATTCATACGCATTTCTTGTTTTTAGCTGATGATTAAATGATTAACTTTTGGTTCTCCGCTTCTCGGCAAGTTGCCGGATGGCGGCTTCGATGTCGCCGCCCAACTTCTCCGCCAGACGGTAAACCTCCACTTTCTCCGTTTCCTCGGTGGTGTACGCCAGATATTCTTCTGCACTGACCTCGGTGGCATAGACCGCCGATTGTGTGCCACCCAAGCCTATCCACACCTCCTTGTAGAGCCGTGAAGGGTTGTTCGCCATGTTGATGGAGAGTATCTGCCCTTTCTCCTTTTCCGTCAGTCCGAGCAACGCCTGTATCTGGTCGAACTTGTTCATGTACTTGCGCTGGTCGAGAAGTATCTTGCAGTCGGAGTTGTTGATGATGCTCTCCTTGACCACGGGAGAGGAAATGATGTCGTCCACCTCCTGCGTCACCACGATTGCCTCGCCGTAATATTTTCTGACCGTCTTGTACATATAGCGCAGATATTCAGCCATGTTCGCTGAAGAGAGAGCCTTCCAAGCCTCTTCCACAATAAGCTGTTTCCGTACCCCTTTTAGTCGCCGCATCTTGTTGATGAAGGCTTCCATGATGATGATGGTCACGACGGGGAACAGTTCGCGGTTTTCCTTAATCGAATCTATCTCGAAGACAATGAACCGCTTGCCGAGCAGGTCGATGTTCTCCGTGGAGTTGAGCAGGAAGTCGTAGCGTCCGCCCCGGTAATACTGCCGCATGGTGGTGAGCATGTTGTCGATGTTGAAGTCGGACTTCTCCACCTTGATGTCACGCTGTGCCAGTTCCTTGCGGTAGTCGTCACGCATATACTCGTAGAAGGTGTTGAACGACGGCACGATGCTACGGTCGGATTGGATGCGCTCAATATAGGCACTCACGGCACTGCCCAGCTCGCCGCTCTCCGTCTTTGTCACCTTGTCGTCCTCCGACTTCCAGAGCGTCAGCAGCAGGGTCTTGATGCTGTCCTTCTTCTCCACGTCGAAGATGTAATCGTCGGTGTAGAACGGGTTGAACGATATGGGCTTCTCTTCCGTGTAGGTGAAATACACGCCGTCCGCTCCGCCTGTCTTGCGTCGGATCATGCCGCACAAGCCCTGATAGGAGTTTCCCGTGTCCACCAATACCACATGTGCGCCTTGCTCATAATATTGGCGCACGAGGTGGTTCATGAAGAAAGACTTGCCGCTGCCCGAAGGACCCAGCACGAACTTGTTGCGGTTGGTGGTGATTAATCCGTACCAACATTTATTTATTTAATACTGAATATCAGTTAATTATGGTATAAAGCACATCAATATTAATATTTTTAAAGCATACAATTTGCATACAAATAGAGTGATTATAAGAAAACAGAAAAGGATATTTGTTGTTAAGGGGTAAATGTGGTAGGAGATGTTTTTATATCTGTTTTCTCTCGTTTTTCAGTGAAAAATAGACATGATACTGGCAAAAAGAGAAAGAAACTCTGTTTTTCTTTTTTCGCCAGCATATATAATTTGCTGTCTAAATAAGTTTAGTTCGTTTTGGATATACAGACAAAGAAACGTACTAAACCTTTGAACTTAAAAATATAACAAACATGTTATGTTACATACTTTTTTGAATATTTAAACAATGTAGTTAAGTACTATCAAGCATATTTCAGGCATTTTTTATACATTTGCACCAATGGCAAGTAAATGATGACTGAATTTAATTCATATATGAGCAATATAGACATAGATTTTTTTAAAGAATTGTGTCTAAAACATGGAGAGTTACGACATTATAAAAAGAATGAGTTTATTCTCCATGAAGATGATGTATGTTCTTTCTTCGGGTTTATCTTGTCAGGCGTAGTCAAATACAGTTGCACCAACCGGACAGAAAACAAACCGTATAATGTCGGTTTTTCCTTTCCAAATGAATTTATAGGCGATTATCCCACTTGCTTATATGGCATGAAATCAGAATTGAATATACAGGCGATAATCC
>NZ_QSOX01000020.1:0-90772 GCF_003466325.1 Bacteroides sp. 4_1_36 | reverse complement strand
AAATGCAGAGGATGAAATATTTCACGGGAGGGCTGACATACAAAATTCATTTGAAATAATTAATGAAAAAATCAGCGGAGGGATGTTTGATACTATCAGACATCCCTTTTTCTGTATTATATATGTAAGATTAACGGAGGAATTCAAATTTTAATCGTAATTTTGTAGCCCATTATGAGTAGAATAATAGCCATAGACTACGGTCGGAAACGTACGGGAATAGCCGTGAGTGATACATTGCAGATGATTGCGAATGGACTGACAACTGTGCCTACACACCAATTGTTGCAGTTTCTTCTTGATTATGTGGCTAAGGAGCCGGTAGAGCGTATCTTGGTAGGCCTTCCTAAGCAGATGAATAATGAGGCTTCGGAAAACATGAAGAATATCGAACCTTTTGTCCGTTCGCTGAAGAAGAAACTGCCTGACATGCCGGTTGAATATGTAGACGAGCGTTTTACTTCTGTTCTGGCTCATCGGACGATGCTTGAGGCCGGATTGAAAAAGAAAGACCGCCAAAATAAAGCACTGGTGGATGAAATCAGTGCAACTATTATTCTGCAAACTTATTTAGAGAACAAACGTTTCTCTTTTTTATAATGTATAGAAAGTAATTTGTAATTAGTAATTTGTAGTAAAGGAAATGATTTTACCCATTTATGTGTACGGCCAGCCCGTATTGAGAAAGGTAGCAGAGGATATTGCCCCGGACTATCCGAATTTGAAAGAACTTATTGAGAATATGTTTGAAACGATGGACAATGCTGAAGGTGTGGGACTTGCTGCACCGCAAATAGGTTTGCCTATCCGCGTAGTAACCATTAATCTGGATGTCTTGTCTGATGATTTGCCAGAATATAAAGATTTCCGCAAGGCGTATATCAATGCCCATATTCTGGAAGTGTCCGGTGAGGAAGTTTCTATGGACGAGGGCTGCTTGAGCCTTCCAGGAATTCATGAATCAGTGAAGCGTGGCAACAAAATACGCGTGCAATACCTGGACGAGAACTTGGAACCGCACGATGAGATTATCGAAGGTTACCTGGCACGCGTGATGCAGCACGAGTTCGACCATCTGGAAGGAAAGATGTTCATCGACCATTTGTCTCCGTTACGCAAGCAGATGATTAAAGGAAAACTGAATGCCATGTTGAAAGGCAAGGCACACTGCACTTATAAGGTGAAAACCGTAAAGAAATAAGTTTAACCATATAATATGGTATAAAAGGCTCAAAAAATATAAAAAGTGTTCCGCTAATCCCGACAAGTAAACGAAAAACGTTACTTTTGTTTCGTTTACAAGCATTTATAAAACAAGATGATAAAAAAAATACTGACGGCTATTTTGCTGTTACCCACATTGTTGTATGCACAAATCAATACGGAACGGGTGATGACCATTGCTCGGAATGCATTGTATTTTGAGGATTACGTGCTTTCTATCCAATATTTTAATCAGGTAATCAACGCGAAACCTTATTTATATGAGCCTTATTTCTTCCGTGGACTGGCAAAAATCAATTTGGATGACTATCAGGGAGCGGAGAGTGATTGTGATGCTGCGATTCAGCGGAACCCTTTTGTGGTAGGTGCTTACCAAATCAGAGGATTGGCACGTATCCGTCAGAACAAGTTTGACGAGGCGATTGAAGATTATAAAACTGCCATCAAATACGACCCGGAGAATGTGGTGCTTTGGCATAATCTTTCCCTTTGCCATATTCAGAAAGAAGATTATGAGGCGGCTAAGGAAGATTTGGGTACGCTTCTGACAATTGCCCCCAGATATACACGTGCCTATCTGATGCGCGGGGAAGTCTCCCTGAAACAGAATGATACGATACAAGCTTTGCGTGATTTTGACAAAGCCATCGATATGGACCGTTATGACCCGGATGGATGGGGGGCAAGAGCCATTGTACGCCTCCAGCAGGGGAAATATAAAGAGGCTGAAGCTGATTTGGACCAGTCTATCCATCTGAGTGCAAAGAATGCCGGTAACTATATCAACCGTGCCTTGGCGCGTTTCCATCAGAATAATTTGAGAGGCGCCATGAGTGACTATGATTTGGCTTTGGATATTGATCCGAATAATTTTCTCGGGCACTACAACCGCGGTTTGCTGCGTGCCCAGGTGGGCGATGACAACCGGGCAATAGAGGATTTTGATTTTGTGTTGAAGATGGAACCGGATAACATGATGGCCACCTTCAATCGTGGTTTGTTACGTGCGCAGACGGGGGATTACCGGGGAGCTATCAGTGACTATTCCAAAGTGATTGCAGAATATCCTAACTTTATGGCCGGCTATTATCAGCGTGCCGAAGCCCGTAAAAAGATTGGCGACCATAAGGGAGCCGAGCAGGATGAGTTCAAAATCATGAAGATGCAGATAGACAAGCGTAACGGTGTTTCTTCTGGTGACAAAAAGGAAGGTGACGACAGTAAGGATGTTGCGGATAATTCCTCGGAAAACTCCAATGGAGATGGTGGGAAGACCCGTAAGAAATCCGACAAGAACATGGAAAATTATCGGAAAATTGTAATAGCGGACGATTCGGAAGCTGACCAGCGTTATAAGAGCGATTATCGCGGACGTGTACAAGACCGGAATGTGACCATCAAGCTCGAGCCGATGTATGCTTTGACTTATTATGAGAAACTGAGCGATGTGAAGCGTATCGTACATTATCATAAGTATATTGAGGAACTGAACCATTCGAAACTGTTCCCGAAGCCACTGCGCATCACCAATATGGAAGCTCCGTTGACGGAGGAACAAGTACGCTTCCACTTTGCTTTGATAGACGCTCATACGTCTGATGTGGTGGCTGACGAGAAGAACGCCAAGAAACGTTTCATGAGAGGTCTGGATTTCTATCTGGTTCAGGATTTTGCCAGTTCCATAGATGACTTTACAAAGAGTATCTTGTTGGACGACACTTTCTTCCCGGCATACTTTATGCGTGCTTTGGTGCGTTATAAGCAACTGGAATATAAAAAGGCCGAAGCCACAATGAGTGAAGGTGCCACTTCGGGTACAACGGAAATGAAGAAGCCTGAAGTGACAGCCATTGATTATGAAGTTGTGAAGAATGACCTGGATCACGTTATTCTATTGGCTCCTGATTTTGTCTATGGCTATTATAACCGTGGCAATGTGTCTTCGTTACTGAAGGATTACCGTGCCGCCTTGGCGGATTATGACAAGGCGATTGAGCTGAGTCCCGATTTTGCTGAAGCATACTTTAACCGTGGGTTGACGCACATCTTCCTGGGGAATAACAAACAAGGTATTGCCGATTTGAGTAAAGCCGGAGAGTTGGGCATTGTCTCGGCCTATAATATCATAAAGAGGTTTACAGATACACGGGAATAACATTTTTTTGCTAAAAAATAGAATATCAAAAAGAATTAGCTATTTTTGCGTTCTGAAAAATGAAATATACATATAAACTATGATAAAGATAACATTTCCAGACGGCTCTGTTCGTGAATATAACGAAGGAGTAACGGGACTGCAGATTGCAGAAAGCATCAGTTCGCGATTGGCACAAGACGTGCTGGCTTGTGGCGTGAACGGAGAAATTTATGATTTGGGGCGTCCTATCATGCAAGACGCTGAAGTGGTTCTTTATAAATGGGAGGATGAGCAGGGTAAGCATGCCTTTTGGCATACCAGTGCCCACTTGCTGGCCGAAGCTTTGCAGGAACTCTATCCGGGCATCCTGTTCGGTATAGGTCCTGCTATCGAAAACGGTTTCTACTATGATGTGGACCCGGGTGAAACGACTATCAAGGAAGCTGACCTGCCAGCCATTGAGAAAAAGATGGCTGAACTGGTGGCTAAGAAAGAAGCGGTTGTCAGACAAGACATTGCCAAGGCGGATGCTTTGAAGATGTTCGGTGACCGTGGAGAAACTTATAAATGCGAGCTGATTTCCGAATTGGAAGACGGCCACATCACAACTTATACGCAGGGTGCATTTACCGACTTGTGCCGTGGCCCTCACTTGATGACCACAGCTCCTATCAAGGCTATTAAGCTGACTTCCGTTGCCGGTGCTTATTGGCGTGGACAAGAAGACCGTAAGATGATGACCCGTATCTATGGTATCACCTTTCCGAAGAAGAAGATGCTGGATGAGTATCTTGTTCTGCTGGAAGAAGCCAAGAAGCGCGATCACCGTAAAATCGGTAAGGAGATGGACTTGTTCATGTTCTCTGACACCGTAGGTAAGGGATTGCCGATGTGGCTTCCCAAAGGTACTGCACTGCGTATCCGCTTGCAGGATTTCTTGCGCCGCATCCAGGCCCGTTACGATTATCAGGAAGTAATGTGTCCACCCATCGGCAACAAATTGCTTTACATCACTTCCGGCCATTATGCAAAATATGGTAAGGACTCCTTCCAGCCCATACATACGCCGGAAGAAGGGGAAGAGTACTTCTTGAAACCGATGAACTGCCCTCACCACTGTATGATTTACAAGAACTCACCCCGTTCTTACAAAGACCTGCCTTTGCGTTTGGCAGAGTTCGGTACGGTTTGCCGTTACGAGCAGAGTGGCGAGTTGCACGGTCTGACACGTGTACGTAGCTTTACGCAGGATGATGCGCATATCTTCTGCCGTCCGGACCAGGTGAAGGATGAGTTCCTCCGTGTCATGGACATTATCTCCATCGTGTTCGAATCTATGGACTTCGAGAACTTCGAGGCACAGATTTCCTTGCGTGACAAGGTGAACCGCGAAAAATACATCGGTAGCGACGAGAACTGGGAAAAAGCAGAACGCGCCATCATCGAAGCTTGTGAAGAAAAGGGGCTGAAGGCAAAAATAGAATATGGAGAAGCCGCTTTCTATGGTCCTAAACTGGACTTCATGGTGAAGGATGCCATCGGTCGCCGTTGGCAGCTGGGTACCATCCAGGTGGACTACAACCTGCCGGAACGTTTCCAGCTGGAATATACCGGTGCTGACAATCAGAAGCACCGTCCCGTAATGGTTCACCGTGCTCCGTTCGGCTCCATGGAACGCTTCGTGGCTGTGCTTATTGAGCATACGGCCGGTAAGTTCCCGTTGTGGCTGACTCCCGACCAGGTTGCCATCCTGCCTATCAGCGAGAAGTTCAACGACTATGCGCATGAAGTGAAACAATACTTGAAGCGATATGACATCCGTGCCATTGTGGATGAGCGCAATGAAAAGATTGGTCGTAAGATTCGTGACAATGAGATGAAGCGTATTCCGTACATGCTGGTTGTAGGTGAAAAGGAGGCTGAAAACAAGGAAGTTGCTGTCCGCAAGCAGGGAGAAGGTGATAAAGGAACCATGAAATTTGAAGAATTTGCCAAAAAAATGAACGAAGAAGTTCAGAATATGATAAATAAATGGTAACTTTGCGCCCAATTGTAGAAGCATAGCATATATTAGATGTTCTAAAGTTCGCTTTTACTTAACAAAAACATTAATTTGGGAATAGTAAATAAGAAACAAACTGGAAGTAAACGTTATTTAATGAAGAATGACAGCTTAAAAGGGCAACATCGGATTAACGAACAAATCCGGGCCAAAGAAGTCCGCATAGTGGGCGATGAAGTAGAACCAAAAGTGTATCCGATAGCGCAGGCTTTAAGACTTGCTGAAGAACATGAAGCGGATCTCGTGGAGATTTCTCCAAATGCACAACCCCCTGTTTGTCGTATTATTGATTATTCTAAATTTCTTTATCAGTTAAAGAAGCGTCAGAAAGAGCAAAAGGCAAAGCAGGTAAAAGTGAACGTGAAGGAAATACGTTTTGGACCTCAGACAGATGATCATGACTATAACTTCAAGTTGAAGCATGCTAAAGGCTTTTTGGAAGATGGTGACAAGGTGAAGGCCTACGTATTCTTTAAAGGACGTTCCATCTTGTTCAAAGAGCAAGGTGAAGTGTTGCTGCTCCGTTTTGCCAATGATTTGGAAGACTATGCGAAGGTAGACCAAATGCCGGTTTTGGAAGGAAAGAGAATGACAATCCAGCTCTCTCCGAAGAAAGTGGCGGCACCTAAGAAGAGCGCGGCTCCCAAGCCTGCAGAAGATGCGCCAAAGGCTGCGTCGGCTGAAACCGAAGAAGAATAAAGAAGTGAGTAACGCCATAGGTATAGTGCGTTGCCATATAATTTAATAATTAAAAAGTTTAAAAAAGATGCCAAAGATGAAGACTAACTCCGGTTCTAAAAAGAGATTTACTCTTACCGGAACAGGTAAAATCAAAAGAAAGCACGCTTTTCATAGTCACATCCTGACTAAGAAAACTAAGAAGCAGAAAAGAAACTTGTGCTACTCTACACTTGTTAGTACAACAGATGTAAGCCAGGTGAAAGAGCTCTTAGCAATGAAGTAATTGAAAAGCGTACAAAAGTATTAAAGTTATTAACCGAATGCATTAGCTTTAAGTCCGCTGCGTGAAGTAACGGCGCTAACATTCAAAAACAAGTAAAACTATGCCAAGATCAGTAAATCATGTTGCTTCTAAAGCAAGAAGAAAGAAAATTTTGAAATTGACCAGAGGTTACTTTGGTGCAAGAAAGAACGTTTGGACCGTTGCCAAGAATACTTGGGAAAAAGGTTTGACCTATGCGTTCCGTGACCGTAAGAACAAGAAGAGAAACTTCCGTGCTTTGTGGATTCAGCGTATCAACGCTGCCGCTCGTCTGGAAGGTATGTCTTACTCTAAGCTGATGGGCGCTTTGCACAAAGCTGGTATCGAAATCAACCGCAAAGTGTTGGCTGATTTAGCGATGAACCATCCGGAAGCTTTCAAGGCTATCGTTGCTAAAGCAAAGGCTGCATAAAAACAGTTAGCAGATAAATTACGAGGTGCTGATTACTCTTTTGGTAGTCAGCACTTTTTGTTTTCTGATACTCCGGGGAGGGGTTAAAACTTGAAAAGGACTTGAAACAATTTACTGCTTTTACTTGTTTCTTTCATAGAAACTCATTACCTTTGTTATAGAAAAAATAGCCGCATTGATTGGATCGGGAAACTCATCAATTTTTATGAAATACCGAGACAAGCTTCGCTTCTCAATGGCGGGCCACGCCCTTCGGGGTAACTCTTGAGTCGGTGGATTACAAAGAGGAGGAGCACTCAAATCATGTCATACGGAGTTTCATCACATCATCGGTGCGGCTTTCTATAAAAGAGGAACGGTAATCTGTTTGGATAACCGTTCCTCTTTCGTTTTATGCGGATGTGGGTGATTGTGAAACGATGATACGTGATGCTGAAACAGATGATGTGTCAAGGGAAGATAGATGATGTGTTTATACAAGACAGACCATCTGTATCGGGTGAACAGATGGTCTGTTTTGAAAAGAGTTTTTTTAAGTTTATTTGTTGTCCCGTAAGTCTTTTACCCTGACGGCTTTTCCTTCGCTCTGCGGCAAGGAACCTTTCTTTACCAACCGTAACTTCGGAGTTACCAGAATCTCGTCTTTCAGCTGGCGGGTAATGGCTTTGCTAATCTTTTGTAGCTCGATGTAATTGTCAGTAGAGAGGTCGCTAAGTTCAACTTCCACAATCATCTCATCCTGGTTATTGACCGTTTCGAGCGTGATGAGGTAATTGCTGCCCAATTCGGGGAATTGTACCAGCACCTTTTCCACCTGCATGGGGAAGATATTGACTCCCTTGATGATGAACATATCGTCGCTACGGCCTTTGATGCGGTCTATACGGATGTGGGTACGTCCGCAAGGGCACTTGCCGGGCAGGATGCGGGTAAGGTCGCGTGTACGGTAGCGGATGAGGGGCATCATCTCTCTGTCCAGCGTTGTCAGTACCAGTTCGCCGATTTCACCTTCCGGTACGGGTTCGCCGGTTTCCGGGTTAATGATTTCGACCAGGTAGCAATCTTCCCAGAAGTGCATGCCGTCTTGTTCGGTGCACTCGAAGGCTACGCCGGGACCGTTCATTTCAGTCATACCAAAGCTGTTATAGGCTTTGACGCCAAGCATGCGTTCAATCTTTCTGCGTTGCTCGTCTGTGTGGGGTTCGGCACCGATAACAAGCGTTTTCAGACTTGTGCCGGCGGGGTCCATCCCTTCTTCCTGGAATACCTCTGCCAAGCGGATGGCATAGCTGGGAATGGCATGCAGGGCAGTGGTCTTGAAGTCGGTGATGAACTTTATCTGACGCTTGCTGTTTCCGGCAGCGGCAGGAACAGTCAGCGCACCCAGACGTTCGGCTCCATACTGAAAGCCCAGTCCTCCGGTGAACATGCCGTAACCGGAGCTATTTTGGAAAACATCCGTCTTACGGATACCTACCATATAGAGGCAGCGTGCCACTAAGTTAGCCCAAGAGTCCAAATCGTGTTGGGAGTGTACGATGACCGTCGGCGTGCCCGTAGTGCCACTGGAAGAATGGATACGTACTCCGTCCTCACGCATATCGCCTGCTACTAATCCAAAAGGATAATTGGCGCGCATATCGGCCTTGGTAGTAAACGGTATCTTACGTATGTCTTCTATAGACCGGATGCTGTCGGCAGTGATGCCATGCTCTTGGAATACCTTTTTATAATAAGGAGAGTTGGCGGCAATGCTGACAGTCTTTTTTAACCGTTGCAGTTGCAGTTCGCGCAACTGCTCACGGGGCATCGTTTCAATCTCTTCTTCCCAGTATTTGTTATTCATGGTATGTTGAAATTTAGAGTCAATTATAGTTTACATCAGTTTTTCAGCAATCTCTTTGCCGGCAGCCAACGCTTTGAGGTTCAGCTCTACAATGGCGTCGCCCTTGCGTTGGAAGATTTCGCGGATGCTGTCTTGCACCTTTGCGTAGTCGATGCCGAGGAAGGGGATGGTGGCGCCCAGCAGTACGATGTTCGCTACGCGGGGAGAGCCGACTTCTTTTGCCACTTCGTTTACGTTCAGCATGATTTTATGCGGCAGCTTGTTGATTTCGGCCTTGATGTCTTCTTCTGCCGGATAGTTGGGAATGTTGATGAAGGGGGCTTCATTGGTCACCAGCCAACCTTCGGGGCTGAGGTAGGGGAGGTAGCGCAGTGCTTCCATCGGTTCCAGGGAGATGATGAGGTCGCATTTTCCTGTGGGAATGAGGTCCGAAGCGATGGGTTGGTCGCTGATGCGCAGGTTGGACTGCACGTCGCCGCCTCGCTGGCTCATGCCGTGTACTTCTGCCTGCTTCATGTAGAGTCCGTCCTTGAGGGCTGCTTTGCCGATTACGGTGGCGATGGAGAGGATACCTTGTCCTCCTACGCCGGAAAGTATGATGTCTTTTTTCATGGCTTTACTTGTTTCTTTTTTTGCGTGCTAATGTTTGGATGCATTCTCTGCGGGGGATGATGACGGATACGCCGTGGTGCTCGATTTCTTCCCGGATGATTTGCTTCATCTCTTCGTAGTTCTTCTTCAAGGGCACTACGACGCGGATGTGTTCGGGAGCTACACCGATGCCGGCGCAGATGGCTTCCAGACGTCCGGTGCCGGCAGAGTCTTGTCCTCCGGTCATGGCGGTGGTTTCGTTGTCGGAGATGACGATGGTGACGTCGGCGTTTTCGTTGACGCAATCCAGCAGTCCCGTCATGCCCGAGTGGGTGAAGGTGGAGTCGCCGATGACGGCTACGGCAGGATGCAGGCCGGCATCCGAAGCACCCTTCGCCATGGTGATGGAGGCGCCCATATCCACGCAAGAGTTAATGGCGTTGAATGGGGCATTGGCTCCCAGCGTGTAGCAACCAATGTCGCTGAACACCTTATAAGTGGGATATTCTTCTTTCAATACTTGGGTCAGCACCGTGTACATGTCGCGATGGCCGCAACCCTCGCACAAAGCGGGCGGGCGCATCTCTACCAAAGAAGGAACGCTGAATTCAGCCTTGTTCTCCTTGCCTACGGCACGTGCCACGCTGTCCGGGTTCAGCTCTCCGTCTTGTGAAAGAGTGCCGTCCAAACGGCCTTTTACTTTGATGCCGATGCCCAGATAGCCTTTTAGCTGTTTTTCTACGAACGGTTGTCCGTCTTCCAGTACCAGAATCTCGTCACATGCTTCTACCAGCTGCATCAGCTGTTTCTTGGGCAACGGGTATTGTCCGATTTTCAGTACCGGATATTCGCAACCTTCGGGATAGTTCTCCATCAGGTAGTTGTAGCCGATGCCGCATGCCACGATACCCAGCTTTTTGTTGGGGCCGTCGGTATATTTGTTGTAAGCGGAGTTTTCAGAAGCTTTGATAAATTCGTCCTGGCGTTGCAGCAATGCTTTGTAACGTTTGCGTGCATTACCCGGCAGGAGGATGAACTGACGCGGGTCTTCGCTGAAGGAAATCTCATTCTGCGGTTGTTGCTCCTTGCGCTCTACGCCGGAACGGGAGTGTGCCAGGCGCGTAACCATGCGCATCAGGATGGGTTCGCCGGTCTGTTCGGAGAAGTTGAATCCGTTGTACACCATGTCGTATGCTTCCTGCTGGTTGCTTGGTTCGTACATCGGGATGAGGGAGAAGTCGCCATAGAAGCGGCTGTCTTGCTCGTTTTGTGAGGAGTGCATGCTGGGGTCGTCGGCAGCAATGACTATCAGACCACCTTTTATGCCGGTAATGGCAGAGTTGATGAAACAGTCGGCAGCTACGTTCATACCCACGTGCTTCATGCACACCAATGAACGCTTACCTGCAAAGGACATGCCCAGGGCAGCTTCCATCGCAGTTTTCTCGTTAGAGCACCAGCGGTTATGGATATTCTTTTCGGCAGTAATCGGTGCCATCTGAATATATTCGGTGATTTCCGTAGAAGGAGTGCCGGGATAGGCATATACACCCGAAAGTCCGGCATCTAATGCAGCTTGTGCAATGGCTTCATCGCCAAGTAAGAGTTGCTTGCTCATATCTGAATATTTAAGTGTTAGTCATGGATTAATATTTGACGCAAATATAGGATTTTGCTTTTATTTTATCAGCAGATTACTTGAAAATCTTTCTTTCGTTTAATGCATTCCAATATTTTCTTGCATTTTTCATGTGCTCGGCATAATTGGATGCAAAGTTATGGGTGCCCGAGAAGTCCTCTTTGGCACACATGTAGAGGTAGTTGTGTTTCGTATGGTTCAGCACAGCATCCAGCCCGATGGGTGAGGGGATGCGTATGGGACCGGGAGGTAGTCCGGTGTTGAGATAGGTATTGTAGGGGGATTCTACTGCCAGATGGGCATTCGTAATTCTCCGCAAGCCGAAGTCCTGCAAGGCAAATTTGATGGTAGGGTCGGCTTGCAGGGGCATGCCGGTGTGCAGGCGGTTGATGTAGAGCCCTGCCACCATTGGTTTTTCGGGAGTGTTGTTTGTCTCTTCCTCGACGATGGAGGCAAGGGTGCAGACTTCCGTCGGGGTCATTCCGATGGCGGTGGCTTTGTCTAAGCGTTCCTGGTTCCAGAACTTCTGGTGCTCTTTTTGCATTCTTTCGAAGAACTCTTCTGCACTCATGTCCCAATAGACTTGGTAGGTTTCGGGGATGAAGAGGCAGGGCAGGGTCTCTTTGTTGTATCCCAGTTTTTGTTGGAATGCGGAGTCGTTCATCAATCCGGCTATTTCGGCGGAGTCTATCATGAGCTGTTTGCCTACGCTGCGTGCCAGCCGGTCCAGTGTGCGTACGCTGCCGACGGTGAGATTCGTAGGTTCTTGATATCCGCGGTACAGACGGCTGAATACGTGATATACGTTTTCCCCCGGCCGGATGGTGTAGCGTCCGGTGTGTATATTTTCGGAATATTTCTTGTATTGGGCCATCCAGCGGAAGCCGGTGAAGCTTCGAGGATGGCCTTGTTGTTCCACCTTATTATATATGGAGTCGGCGGTGTCGTCGCGGTCTATATAGATATAGACTGTCTTTTTCGGATGGAATTGCGGGGCAAACAGATAGTAGTATACTGTTCCTGCACAAGCTGCTCCAATAAGAATCAGTGCGACGAATGTTCCGATAATGATTTTCTTCTTTTCCATTTTGTTTTACTGCATCTTTAGTCGGGCAAAGTTAGTAAAAAATGGAGTGAAAACCATCAAGTCATATCAGTTAATTCGATAGCTGACAAAGGCTATGCGTTTGCTGTCCGGTGCCCATGAGTTGACATTGATGGTGCCTTGTCCGCCGAAAAGCTTTAACAATGTCTTGGGTTCTCCACCGTTTGCGGGCATTAGGCGCAGCTCTACGTTCTTGTTTGCCAGGTGCTCTCCCGGTTCCAGGTCACCTTTGTAGTAGGTGATGAATACAACGGATTTTCCGTCAGGGGAGATGTGGGGGAACCAGGAGTTACGGGTTTCGTCAAAGGTCATCTGGGTCTGTTCGGAGCCGTCTGCCTTCATGCGCCAGACTTGCATGAGTCCGGTGCGTACGGAATTGAACCAGATGTATTGTCCGCAGGGGGAATATTCCGGTCCGTCATCCAGACCTTCGGCAGTGGTCAGGCGGGTTTCTTCACCTCCTTCCGCCGGGATGGTATAGACGTCATAGTTGCCGTTTCGTTCGGCGCAATAGGCAAGCTCTTTGCCGTCGGGGCTCCAACCGTGGAGGTAGCTGGGAGCCATAGGTGTTATTAAACGGGGAGTGCCGCCCGTGATGGGAAGTGTATAAATGCGCGATTTATAGTCTTCTTTCGTCCCGTGGCTGATGGCTATCTGCTGTCCGTCGGTCGAGAGGACGTGGTCGTTGTTGCAGTTTTGGGCAAATCCGGTGTTTATCAGTTCCGGTTCGGCAGGCGAGGTGGGGGAAAGGCGGTAAAGCTTTCCTTCGCTGTTGTATAGCAGCCATTGCCCGTCGGGCGTCCAATTGGGAGCTTCAATCCGGTAGGGAAATTCTTTTACGACGGTCCGGTTACCGTTGGTTACATCCAGTATTTCGAGGACGCTGGTAATCTCGTTTTTTTGTTGAGCGGTTGCGGTCAGTGCAACAGTTGCAAAGAAGGGGATTAGATAGGGTTTCATGTTCATATCGTATTTAATAAATCTCCGCAAGATACATTTTTTATTGGAAACTACATAGTCGGAGCATGCTTTTTTCAGAGAGAATCTGTAGTGATGGTCGAATGCGTAGTGCTTATCATATGAATAGTCTCCGGGATTCTTGAAATAGTTGTCCACATACTGCCAGTTGTCGGTGTCGAGCGGCGTGTGCGAAGTCATGTACGATAGGGAGCTTTTGTCTCTACTATCTTGCTGTCCAGACTAATCAGGTCTTTGCCTAAGCGGACAATGCGGGCATGTAGTCGGTGCCGACTTCCCCCTTTCCGCCTCCACCGAATGACAGCCATCCTGTACCTTCGTCATCTATCACGGCACCCGGGTCGAAAGGAGCCCTGCAGTGGCCTAATCCTTGGGTGAACAGGCTCACCAGCATACGTCTTACCGTCCGATTCCACCCGCGATACGATGGATGGCGCCCATGAGGCTATACCCCATGGCGAGAGGGCCTTTACGTCAATCAGTCCGTGATAAGTCCAATTTACCATGTTATCGGTGGACAGCATGACCAGTGAATGGGATGTATTGGTATGTGTTTTTGCCGTCTTTTCCCACACTGTCCAGTTGCTGGGTGTCATTGGCTCCATACACATAGAGCCTTCCGTTGTATTCCACCGATGTCGGGTCGGCCACAAAATGAAATCCGACAACGGGTTGGCGTTTCCACTGAAGAATTTGGGTGATTCTACCGGACGCGTGTCTTTCTTTCCTGAATCGGAAAGCGCCCACACATCATTTCCTGCGGATATAGCCGCCAGCAGCAAAGCCGCTGTAAATAACTTGATTCTTTTCATTTTTTTATAGTATGTTATAGAAACCTATGGTAGCCTTTTGATTTTGGCTTGTGTTCTTCAATCACCTCAATCCTTTATTTAAGATTGAAAAATCGGGTTATTGAAAAGTTGCCGCAAATATTGGGAATTACTATGTATAATATAAGGTGTATTATGTTTTTAATAATGTGCCTATATGTTTCAAGTTATCATTGTAATCAGATGGTGCTGTTTTAAACTTGCTTTACTTGCTTTGGGATAATTATGCGGCTATGGATTAAATTGTTTGGAAGGGCATTGTGTTTTATGCAAATATATTGGTAGAAGAGCGTTTTTTTATTCTAACGATTCTTGAAAAGAAAAAGCACTGATTATTCCAGATAATCAGTGCTTGAATATCGAGCCGCTAGCCAGACTTGAACTGGCGACCTACGCGTTACGAATGCGTTGCTCTACCAACTGAGCTATAGCGGCAATAAGCTTTTGTTTACGGGGTGCAAAGGTACATCTTTATTTGAAAAGGCAAAAAGAATCTCTGTTTTTTTTAGAAATATTTTAGTGGGATAATTTTCTATTTGAATGTCCTGAACTTTATTGCCATAAAAATTGGATAATAAAACGAAAAGAAGCATCTTTGTCGTAGGTCCTATAGCAAATAAGTCTGATACTGATTATGAATTTAAGAATCTATTATAAATATCTTTCTTCACGCATAGCGTCCAAATGGACGGTGCTGTTGGTAGATGTAATTATCGTTGTGATTTCCATGCTTTCTGCATGTTTTTTGCAATATAGGCTTTCGTCCGTATCTTATGAAATTTCTTTATATGTATGGCTGACCATTTGGGCTGTCTTGTGTAATATCTGTTTCTTTCATATTCTCCGTACTTATGTGGGTGTTATCCGTTTTTCCTCTTTTGTAGATATTTATCGTGTGTTTTGGAGTCTTACGATAAGCTATGCTGTACTGTTTTTAGGGAATTACTGTTGGTCTGTTTCGGGGCTTGGAGAAACTTTGCCGAACAGCATTCTGTTTATAGCATATATGTTCACCTTCTCTCTGATGGCTTGTATGCGCATTGCTGTGAAGATGCTTTATGAAGCTATTGCTTTTGATGCACGTCATTGCGTGAATGTTTTTATTTATGGATTCCATGGGACTGGAGTCAATGTTGCAAAATCCTTGAGAGTTAGTCGTAATAATCATTATCGCCTGCGTGGCTTTATTTCGGACGAACCTGATATGATAGGTAAACATACGATGGGATGCAGGGTATATCCCAATGATGAGCAGCTGTTTGACCGTCTAAAGAAAAAGAAAGTGGATACAATCATTATCTCTCCAAGCAAGGTGTCGGATTTGGAAAATTCCGGAATGCTGGATAAACTGTTCTCTCATGATATTCATGTAATGACCGTTCCTCCCTTAAGCGATTGTATGGACGATGGACTGATAAAGGACATTCAAATAGAAGATTGGCTCCGTAGAGAACCGGTACAAGTTGACGTGCGTAAAATTACGGCCCATATCGAGGGGCGTAGAGTAATGGTTACGGGAGCGGCGGGAGCTGTAGGAAGGGAAATCGTCCGCCAGTTGGCTACACTGAATCCTTATCAGTTGATTCTGGTAGATCAGGCAGAATCCCCATTGTATGATGTACAGTTGGAATTGTCTGATCATTGGAAGAATCTGGAGGTCCGTGTATTGGTTGCAGATGTTGCTAACCGTACGCGTATGGAGGCTATATTTGAAGAAACACGTCCTCAACTTGTTTTTCATTCTGCTGCTTATAAGCATGTACAACTGATGGATGATTTTGTGTCGGAGGCAATTCAAACGAATATATCGGGGACAGTGAATATTGCAGACCTGGCGGTAAAGTATAGAGTGTCCCGTATGGTTATGATATCTGCTGCTAATGCACGTCATCCGGAAAATGCTATGGAATATAGTAAGCGTGTGGCGGAAATATATGTGCAATCATCTGATTGCAGGTTGAAACGCGACACAGGGGAAACTGATATGTTCATAGTACGTTTGGGTGAGGTGTATCCGACGAATACTCATTGTTTGATTACCTTGTCTGAAGCTTGTATGCTCACCCTGGAAGTGGGAGTCATGGGGGATGGGGGAGAAGTGTACATTGTGGGAGGGCCTGGGGATGGACTTTTGGATTCTGTAATCAGTGAAAAGATAAAGCGTGAAAAGGCATCTGTTGATGATTATGAACATGTGCGGGAAGAAGTGCTGGCCTTGGTGCAACATAGTTATACTGAAAAAAAGGCTATTTTGATTGGACTAATGAAAAAAATAGTGCCAATTTTCCCGCTTTCTTCTACCCAATGAAAAGACGTGAAAGTGACAGCTTTTTAATGCTTTTTCTGAAACTTAGAGGTGGAATAAATGTATATTATAAAAATAATATATTACCTTTGTGCCCGATTTATATTTATTACAAGAACTCAAAAGATTAATCAGAATATCTTATGCGTAGATTAATAACACTATTCTTTTTGGTATTTACTTTGTCAGGGGTAGCTTTTGCTCAGCAGATGTCAGATGATCAGGTTGTTCAGTATGTAAAAAGCGCTCAGCAGATGGGCAAAAATCAAAAGCAGATTACTACTGAATTAATGCGGCGGGGAGTGACAAAGGAACAAGTTGAAAGAATTCAGAAAAAGTATGAAAACTCTAAATCTGGAAGTCCGCAGAGCAATACCCAAGATGAGAAGCGTTCTCGTCAACGTGGTGAAATGAGTGGCGTAGTCAAAGGGCTGCGTACAACTTCGGAAACTTATTCTGCCAGACAAACGGATGTTGCAGGGGATTCTTTACAAATGATGGATAATCGTTCCTTGTCTCAAGAGAAGGAAACAGAGGATCCGACTTCGCAAATTTATGGTCATAATATTTTTACTAACGATAATTTGACTTTCGAACCCAATGTGAATGTTGCTACTCCCGAGAATTATCGTCTGGGGCCTGGTGACGAGGTGATTATTGATGTGTGGGGAGCTTCTGAAACAACGATTCGACAAACAATCTCTCCGGAAGGAAGTATTCTTGTGAATAATTTAGGACCGGTTTATCTGAGTGGCAAAACTGTAAAGGAAGCCAATAATTATTTGAAACAAGAATTTGCCAGAATATATTCTGGAGTAACCGGAAATGTTCCGTCTACCCAAGTTAAACTGACATTAGGAGAAATACGTTCTATTCAAGTAAACGTTATGGGTGAAGTTGTGGTGCCCGGAACTTATACCCTCTCATCATTTGCTTCCGTATTTCATGCTTTATATCGTGCAGGTGGTGTGAACCCGATTGGTAGTTTGCGCAGTATTAAAGTGATTCGCAATGGAAATACAATAGCGGATTTGGATGTTTACGATTTACTTATGAAAGGAAAAATGAAGGATGACATCCGTCTGCAGGATGGTGATGTAATTCTTGTGGATCCTTACCAGTCACTGGTACAGATATTAGGTAAGGTAAAACGTCCGATGTTTTATGAAATGAAACCCACTGAAACCGTAGGTACATTATTGAAGTATTCAGGTGGTTTTACGGGTGATGCTTATAAGAAAGCATTACGTATAATCCGTAAAAGTGGACGTGAGCATCAAATTTATAATGTGGATGAGATGGATTATTCCGTATTCCGCGTAGATGACGGTGATAAGATAACGGTTGATTCCGTTTTACAGCGTTTTGAGAATCGTGTGGAAATCCGCGGTGCTGTATATCGTGAAGGTTTGTATCAGTTGGACGGTACGATGAATACAGTGAAGCAGCTGATTAAGAAAGCGGAAGGACTTCGCGGAGATGCATTCTTAAACCGTGCTATAATCGATCGTGAACTTGAAGACTTGTCGCATGAGGTTATACAAGTAGATGTGAAAGGTTTGCTGAACGGGACGGCTGCAGATATTCCTTTGCAGAAGAATGACATTTTATATATTCCAAGTATTCATGACTTGAAGGAAGAAGCTACACTTACCATTCATGGTGAAGTTGCCAATCCGGGTACATATCTTTATTCTGATAAAATGACAGTAGAGGATTTGGTGTTGCAGGCTGGTGGCTTGTTGGAGGCGGCGGCTACAACAAAGGTTGAAGTTGCACGGCGCATGAAAGATCCGAAGAGTACATCTTTCAGTACTACAGTAGGCCAGAATTTCTCTTTTGATTTGAAAGATGGCTTATTGGTGGGAGAAGGAAGCCAGGATTTCCATCTTGAGCCTTTTGATGAAATTTATGTTCGTAAGAGTCCGTCCTATTTTAAACAACAGAATGTTATGGTGGGCGGAGAAGTCCTTTTTAGCGGTAATTATGCACTATCGAAAAAGAATGAACGTTTGAGTGACTTGATAGCTAAGGCTGGTGGAGTAACTCCCGATGCTTATATAAAAGGAGCGCGTCTTATACGTAGGATGACCGAAGAAGAATTCCGCCGTAAGGAAGATGCTCTGCGTATGGCGCAAGCGGGAGGCGGAGATTCCATATCTGTAAAAAGATTGGATTTGTCCGATACCTATTCTGTAGGTATAAATCTGGGAGAGGCCTTGAAAAATCCTGGTTCAGATGCTGATATGGTGCTTCGCGAGGGAGATGTGTTATTTGTTCCGGAGTACGTAAGTACAGTGAAAATCAACGGTGCTGTAATGTATCCGAATACAGTTTTATATAAAAAGGGTGAAAGCTTGAAATATTACATCAATCAAGCTGGTGGTTTTGGTAATGATGCCAAGAAACGTAAGGTCTATGTAATATACATGAATGGTACAGTTTCTCGTTTAAAAGCAGGGAACAAGAAAGCCATTGAACCTGGTTGTGAAATAATTGTTCCAAGTAAAGAACAGAAAAAGAAGATGACTACTGCTGAAATTCTGGGAATGGGAAGTACGACAGCTTCTATTGCAGCGATGATTGCGACTATGGTTAATCTCTTTAAGTAATTTGAATTATGAGCGAAGAAAGAATACAAAACATAACCTCTCCACAACCTGAGGAACAAGAAATAGATTTGATAGAACTGGCCCAGAAAGTATGGGCTAGTCGCAAATTGGTTTTTAAGGCGTGTGGTATCGCTGCTCTTGTAGGACTGGTTGTTGCATTTAGTATTCCTAAGGAGTACTCTACAAGTGTGACATTGGCTCCGGAGAGTGGTGGCAAATCTGGTGGTGGAAGTATGGGAGCCCTTGCAGCCATGGCGGGTATCAATTTGGGCACTTCTTCTGGTGAGGATGCTTTGTCACCCGAACTTTATCCTGATATTGTAAGTTCTACTCCTTTTCTGATTGAACTGTTCGATGTTAAAGTCAAGGATCAGAAAGCAAAAGTAGACACGACTTTATATGCTTATTTGAAAGAAGAACAGCGTTCTCCTTGGTGGAGTGCAATTTTCTCCGCTCCTTTTAAGGTGTTAGGATGGACATTGTCTTTGTTTAAGGATGAACCGGAAGAGGGGGACGCAAAGCTGGATCCTTTTCGTCTTACTAGAGATGAGTCTGCCATTGCAGATGCTTTAAGTAAACGTATCTCTGTTTCCGTAGACAAAAAGACAGGTGTGACAACCTTGTCTGTTACTATGCAGGATCCTTTGATATCTGCTTCGCTGACGGATACCGTGATGCATTGCCTGCAGAACTACATCACAGATTATCGGACTAATAAGGCTCGTCATGATTTGGCATTTACCGAAAAACTTTATGGAGAAGCAAAGGCCAGTTATGAGTCTGCCCAGAAGAAATACGCAAATTTTGTAGATGCAAACCAGAATATAATATTGCTGAGTTATCGCGCAGAGCAAGAGCGTTTACAGAATGAAATGAATTTAGCCTATCAAGTATATACACAAGTGTCTCAACAATTGCAGATGGCAAGAGCTAAGGTGCAGGAGATTACACCGGTATATACGGTTGTCCAGCCGGCTACGGTACCTTTGAAGCCTGCAAAGCCCAATAAATTGATGATTTTGATCGGCTTCATGTTCTTGGCAGGTGTCGGCAGTGTGGGATGGATATTATTTGTAAAAGATTTATTAAAGGGATGGAAAAAGCAAACAATATGATGACGGATAATGATATGATGTGCTGGCATGCATTGTACACAGCACCCAAGTCTGAACATAAGTTGATGCAGCGTTTGAATGCTGCGGGATATACTACATATTGCCCGATGCAGGCTGTGTTTGTAAAATGGAAAGGGCATACCCGGAAGGTGATTACTCCTCTTTTTTCCGGATGTTTGTTTGTTGCCGGTAATGTGTCGGAAGTTACCTCATTGGCTTCCTCGCAGAAGGCTGCTATATTAGTAGATAATGAAGGAAAAAGTTTATCTATTGAGGCGGGCAAAGCAGAACTTCCTGCCAAGTTTGCCCAATTGCTGAAGTTATGATGAAGCTGATAACAGAAGAGCTGCTGGATACCGTTACTTCACAAGCTAAGGAGAACTCCCGTTTACGTATGAATTATAATTTTCATGCGTCTATGGATGCTCCTATTCATCGGTTGCTGAATGCTTTGGAACCGGGAACTTATCTTCCTCCTCACCGTCATACAGGTAAGGAAGAAACTTATCTGGTTTTGCGTGGAAGTCTGCTGGCATTTTTTTATGATGATGCCGGTGATGTAACAGATAAGGTATGCCTCAATCCTTCGGAAGGTAAATATGGTCTGGAGATTCCTTCTAATACATGGCATAGCATTATTGCCTTGGAGTCAGGTACCGTTATTTTTGAAATTAAAAAAGGTCCATATCAGCCTCTACCCTCAGAGGATTTGGCTTCGTGGGCTCCTCAGGCTTCTGATGTGGAGGGAATAAAGGCTTTTATGAAGCGGATGTTGGAGCTTTAGCTCTCAAACATCCTGCTTCGTGCAAGCATACATGCCCCTACAATACCCGCCTTGTCTTTTAGTTTGGAAGTTATAATAACCGAATCTTTGTTTACTAGATTCAGAGAATATTTTCTCACAGCGGTTTTTATAGGCTGTGTAATGTAATCCCCAGTCAATGACAGTGTTCCTCCTATAATTACCAGTTCAGGATTGAATAGATTGATTAATCCTGCAATTTGTTTTCCTAACTTTTGGCCAATTTCTTCCACAATTTCAATACAGAGTAAATCTTCCTGGTTTACTGCTGCAATAATTTCGTCCAATGTGAGTGGGTCTTCTTTAGTGGCTATACGACTGGATAATATGGAACATTCGCCATTGTTGATACGTTCTAGTAAAATACGATGTAAGGCTGATCCAGATGCTTCTGTTTCCAAGCATCCTTTTTTGCCGCAGTGGCATAGAATCTCATTGTCGAATACATTGACATGTCCGAATTCTCCAGAAAATCCAGATTTACCGGTATAAACTTTTCCATCTATAATGATTCCAATGCCAAGTCCCCAACTTATATTTACAAAGATGATATTCTTTTCTCCTTTGACACATCCTTGCATATATTCTCCATAAGTCATGGCACGAGTGTCATTATCTATACAAACGGAATATCCGATTTTCTTAGCTAATACTTCTGCTAACGGAAGTTCGGAAAAGTTAAACATGCTGAAGCTGTAACCTGATTCAGGATTAACTCGCCCTGATATATTGATACAAATGTTTAATACCTTTTCTGGATTGATTCCTGCTTTCTTTGTAAAATTACTGATGAGTTTACATAGTTTCTCCAAGGCTTCCTGGGTATTTTCAAACTTATATGGGATATTCATTTTCAGTTCTACCATATCACCCTTGAAATTAATAAGTCCAATATTAATGGCAAACTTTTTGATGTCTACTCCTATAAAATAGCCTGATTCAGGATTGAGTCCATAGAGGCTGGGATGACGTCCTCCACTAGTTTCTAACTTTCCGTAATCATTAATATAGCCATCATCGCACATTTCGCTGATAAATTTGGTTACTGTAGGCACACTTAAATCCAGCTCTTTGGATAAATCAGTAATGGTGGAACTACCATTGTATATATAATGCGTAATGATCCTCTTTTTGAGAAGAGCATTCTTGCTTCCCATTTCTATTTCTTTTAATAGCGCTTGGTTCATAGTGATACTTTTATGTATTTCTGCCAAATATACTAAAATAATTTTGTAAATTGTTGTATCTCCTTATGAAATGATATAATTTCTATCATTCTGAGAGAATATTTTATTTTATATTAATTAAATAAGTTAATTATTGGATTTATATTAATAAAATCTTTTATTAATTATTGCATATTTAATAAATATATCTATATTTGTAGCAGATAAATAAAAGAATACTAAGAAAAACCTAAAACAAATGAGAGCAAATAATCGAAGAGATTTTCTAAAAAAGTCAGTATTAGCTGGAGCTTCACTATTTACAGTCCCCTCATTTTTGAGTGCTATTCCCAATAGTAATATAGAGCTATCTCAAGTACTGGAAAATACTTGGGAAAGTAAGTCTGATACTCTCTTAAATAATGGGTTGAAAATAACTGGAACGTTTTTAGATGAGATTTCGCATGATATTCCTCACCAGAATTGGGGGGTAAGGGAATGGGAACGAGATTTTCAATATATGAAGGGAATGGGGATTGACACTGTTATTTTAATACGTTCAGGTTATAGGAAGTTTATTACTTATCCTTCTGAATATCTGCTCAAGAAAGGTTGCTATATGCCTTCTGTAGATTTGGTGGATATGTTTTTGAATTTGGCTGATAAGTATGATATGATCTTCTATTTTGGTTTGTATGATTCTGGGCGTTATTGGGATACGGGGGAGTTAAGTTGGGAGGTGGAAGATAATAAATATGTTATTGATGAGGTTTGGAAGCGTTATGGGAAACATCATAAAAGTTTTGGTGGTTGGTATATAAGTGGTGAAATTAGCCGGAAAACTAAGGGAGCTATTAATGCATTTTATACTATGGGTAAGCAGTGTAAAGATGTCTCTGGTGGCTTACCTACTTTTATATCTCCTTGGATTGATGGGAAAAAGGCTGTTATGGTAAATGGGGGGCAGTTGACAAAAGCGGATGTGATATCTGTGGAAGAACATGAAAAAGAATGGAACGAAATTTTTGATGGTATCCATGAAGTTATTGATGCTTGTGCCTTTCAGGATGGACATATAGATTATGATGAGTTAGATACGTTCTTTACTATAAATAAAAAATTAGCAGATAAATATGGTATACAGTGCTGGACTAATGCAGAGACATTTGATCGTGATATGCCTATCCGTTTCTTGCCCATTAAGTTTGATAAGCTTCGTATGAAATTGGAAGCAGCTAAACGTGCAGGTTATGATAAAGCTATTACTTTTGAATTCTCTCATTTTATGAGTCCACAATCTGCTTATCTGCAGGCAGGACACTTATATGACAGATATAAAGAATATTTTGGAATCAAATAATATATAATAGGTATGAAGTCAAATATAAATTTTTCTTATTTAATATTTTTGTCTGTCGTGGCAGCTTTGGGAGGCTTTTTGTTTGGGTATGATGCTGCGGTCATCTCAGGAACTATATCTCAAGTAACTGTGAAGTTTGGATTGGATGAAATCCAGATTGGTTGGTTTGTTGGTTGTGCCTTGATCGGTTCTATTATAGGTGTACTGTTTGCTGGTAAGTTGAGCGATATGTGGGGAAGGAAAGTAACAATGTTGATAGCAGCGGTCTTTTTTTCAGTATCAGGTATTGGCTGTGCATTTAGTGACTCTTTGGAACAACTGGTGTTTGCACGTATGTTGGGAGGTATAGGTATTGGAATTGTTTCTGTTGTATCTCCTTTGTACATATCGGAAGTTTCAATAGCTCAGTATCGGGGACGGTTGGTTGCTTTGTATCAATTAGCTATTACTATAGGTTTTTTAGGTGCATATTTGACAAATTTACAATTACTCCATTTGTCTCAGAGTGGACTTGTGCTAAGTGTTGATTGGCTGAACCTGATTTTTGTTTCAGAGGTATGGAGAGGCATGTTGGGCTTTTCTTGTATTTCATCATTACTCTTTTTCTTTATACTCTTCTTTATTCCAGAAAGTCCACGTTGGTTGATATTGAAAGGACGTGATGGTTTAGCAAAGAGTATTCTTCAGAAAATATATCTTGTTCCACAAGATACTACAGAGCAATTGCAAGAAATAAAATCCGTCATTCGGTCAGAAGTTAAATCCGATTGGAGTTTTTTGTTGCAACCAGGAATTCTCAAAGCAGTATTAATAGGGGCGGCCATTGCTATCCTTGGACAGTTTATGGGAGTAAATGCGGTACTTTATTATGGACCTACCATTTTTGAAGAAGCAGGTCTGTCAGGTGGAGATGCTCTGTTTAGTCAAGTGCTGGTAGGTGTAGTTAATGCTGTGACCACAGTTATTGCAGTTTTCATTATAGATAAAGTTGGACGAAAGAAACTTGTGTATTATGGTGTGTCTGGTATGATACTTTCATTATTATTAATTGGATTTTATTTTAGTTTTGCTGAAACGCTCAATTTGCCAAATAACTTCTTGTTGTTTTTCTTTTTGTTTTATGTTTTTTGTTGTGCTATTTCTATTTGTGCAGTCATTTTTGTACTGCTTTCGGAAATGTATCCTATCCGTATTCGTGGGATGGCAATGTCTCTAGCCGGATGTTCCTTATGGGTAGGTACTTATCTTGTAGGACAACTGACACCATGGATGCTTCAGAATCTTACCCCCGCTGGGACATTCTTGTTGTTTGCTGTGATGTGTATACCTTATCTTCTGATTGTCTGGAAATTGATTCCTGAGACTACCGGTAAGTCTTTGGAAGAAATAGAACGCTATTGGATGAAAAAATAATCGACCTTATAAAAATATGAATTATGGACTTTAAACAGTTAGCAGCGCAGTACAAAAATGAACTTTTTGAAAATGTACTTCCTTTCTGGTTGCATCGCTCGCAAGACTTTGAGCAGGGTGGTTATTACACTTGTTTGAATCGTAGAGGTGAAGTATTCGATACGGATAAATTTGTCTGGCTTCAAGGCCGTGAAGTTTGGTTATTTTCCATGCTTTATAATAAAGTGGAAAAGCAGAAAGAGTGGCTGGATTGTGCAGTTCAAGGTGGTGAATTCTTGAAAAAGCATGGTCATGATGGCAATTATAACTGGTATTTTTCTTTGGACCGGAAGGGGGCTCCTTTGGTGGAACCCTATAATATCTTCTCTTATACATTTGCTACGATGGCCTTCGGGCAACTTAGCTTAGCTACAGGTAATCAAGAGTATGCAGATATTGCCAAAAGAACTTTTGATATTGTATTATCAAAGGTGGATAATCCTAAAGGTAAATGGAATAAACTTTATCCAGGAACCCGCAATTTAAAAGGATTTGCCTTGCCTATGATCCTTTGTAATCTGTCTTTAGAAATAGAGCATCTTCTGGATGACAAATTTCTAATGAGTACAATTGATACTTGTATTCATGAAGTAATGGAGGTCTTTTACCGCCCGGAGTTGGGAGGTATTATTGTAGAAAATGTACTTGCTAGTGGGGAACTTTCTGATTCATTTGAAGGACGGCAAGTGACTCCAGGACATGCTATTGAAGCGATGTGGTTTATAATGGATTTAGGTAAACGATTGAATCGTCCAGAATTAATAGAGAAAGCTAAAGATATTACTTTAACAATGGCTGAATATGGTTGGGATAAGGAGTATGGTGGGATTGTCTATTTCATGGATCGTGATAAATGTCCTCCACAGCAACTGGAATGGGATCAGAAATTATGGTGGGTTCATATTGAAACATTGATATCAATGCTAAAGGGATATCAATTGACGGGTGATAAAAATTGTTTGGAGTGGTTTGAGCGAGTGCATGACTATACATGGAGTCATTTCAAAGATACTGAATATCCAGAGTGGTTTGGGTATTTGAATCGTAGAGGTGAAGTTCTATTGCCTTTGAAAGGTGGCAAATGGAAGGGATGTTTTCATGTTCCACGAGGGCTATATCAATGCTGGCAGATTTTAGAACAATTAAAGAGTAATATATAATTTGTATAACTTAATTTCTATAAGACCATGAAAAAAAACACAATCGTTAGACATTGTTTTTCAAGGAAGTATATCTCCTTGTGTATATTCCTATTATTGGGGATAATAGGTGAAAAGGCTTTTGCGTATTCTGTTTGGGAAACATATGCGAATGAAACGGAAGGTATATATTTCTCTCTGCAAGAAAGTATTAAAATAACTGGAGTAGTAAAGGATAACAAAGGGGAACCAATTATTGGTGCCAACATTGTAGAACTGAATAAAAAGGGTAATGGTACTATTACAGATATTGATGGTAAGTTCACATTATCAGTTTCGAAAAATGCAGAAATAAGTATTTCATTTATTGGTTTTGATGAGAAAAAAATAAAGATAGGACAGCAAACTTCTTTCGATATTATATTAGAAGAATCCTCGCAATTTCTAGATGAAGTAGTGGTTGTAGGTATGAATAATAGACAGACTCGGCGCTCAGTGACAGGGGCTATATCTACAATTCAAACGAAAGAATTAAAACAGAGTCCTGTTGCAAATCTTAGTAATGCTTTGGCGGGTAAATTGCCAGGATTGATTACTGTACAGACTTCTGGACAGCCAGGCGAAGATGCGTCTTCTCTATTTATCCGTGGTGTCGGTACATATGGGACATCAAACCCGCTAGTTGTTATAGATGGTTTACCTCGTTCTCAAACAGATTTTAATCAGTTAGATGCTAATGAAATTGAGTCTGTAACAATTTTGAAGGATGCGTCTTCATCCTCTCTTTATGGTATACAAGGTGCTAATGGAGTTATTGTTGTGACTACTAAACGAGGAGTTGATCGTGAAAAACCGCTTATTTCTTTTACTGTTCAACAAGCGGTTCAGCAACCTATTCGTCTGCCCGAAACAATGAGTTCTTATGAGCAAGCTCTTTATTATAGAGATATGGATATGAATGATGGACAGACTGAACGCTATACGCCGGAAGTATTGGATATTATTAAAAATGGTTCAGATCCTTACTTATATCCTAACGTTAACTGGTTTGATGAAATTTTGAAGAAGAACTCTATGCAGAGCCAATATAATATCAATATATCAGGAAGTGCATTGGGAAAACTGCGATATTTTATTTCCGGAAGCTATGTAAATCAAGGGACTCTTTTGAAACATCAGGATATTTTTGAAAAGAATTATGGTGTAAAAAGTAAGTTTGATAGATATAATTTTCGTTCCAATGTTGATTTGGACGCAACTTCAATGCTGAATATACGTATTGATTTGGCCGGACGACTGGAAACTCGTGTTGGACCTGGTAGTGATTTTTCTAATGTGTTTAGTGTTATTACAACGCGTTCTCCGTCTTCTCAACCGGTATTTAATCCGGATGGAACATTGGGAGCTGGTAGCGCCCTTGAAATTCCTTTTCAGCAGAACCCTTATGGCATTGTTACTCAGAGTGGTTATTACACCAGGCATACAAATGTGATGTCAGGAACATTGTCGGCAAAACATAAATTAGATTTTATAACCAAAGGATTGAGTGCTCAGGTTTATTTTAGCTTTGAAAGCAATAACTATCAGCATACGACAAGATTACAATCATTTGATTCATTTTGGTATAAAGGCAAGGATGCTACTGGTGAAGCTATTTATCAACCACATAGTGTAAAATCTCGCTTATCGACTACTGACAGCCGTTGGGTGGAGCGTTATACTTATCTGGATGTACGTCTTAATTATGATAGAACTTTTGCGGAGAAACATCAAATTAGCGCACAACTTTTAGGAAATAGAACCTTACGTTCGCAAAATGCCGAACTCCCATATGCTTATCAAGGAATCAGTAGCCGTATTGCTTACAATTTTGATACTCGTTATTATTTAGAAGCCAATATTGGTTATAACGGTTCAGAAAATTTCCCTCCTAAAAAGCGTTATGGTTTTTTTCCTTCATTTTCTGCAGGATGGGTGTTGAGTGATGAAAAATTTATATCTTTACCATCATGGATCCAACTAATTAAATTAAGAGGATCTTATGGAACTGTGGGTAATGATAAAATTGGTGGACAACGTTGGCTGTATATTACGGAATTTACTCCTGGTGGAACTGCTATGGGAACCTATCAATTTGGAGTGTCTCCACAATCAGTAGCTGGATATAATGAGAGTAGAGTTGGTAATAAATTTGTTACTTGGGAGAAATCAGCGAAAGGTAACGTAGGCTTTGATTTGTCCTTATTTAAGGATAATGCTGTGCAGTTTACTTTTGATTACTTCTGGGAAAAAAGAAATAATATTTTGACTACTCCTGGAGATGTTCCTGATTATGTTGGTATAACTAATGTTGCTCCTAGGAATTCTGGTAAAGTAGAGAATAAAGGTATTGAGGCAGAGCTTCGTTTTAATAAGCGTATAAATAAAGATTTGTCAATTTTCGCTAATTTGCAAATGACTTATGCGCGTAATAAAGTTCTTGAGAATGATGAACCGATACCAGCTTTTGATTATCAAGATCTGAGAGGTTATGAAATTGGTTATGTACTTGGATATAAATCGGCGGGACTTTTTCAAGATGAAGAGGATATCAGAAATAGTCCAACACAAAGTTTTGGTACAGTAGTTCCTGGAGATATTAAGTATGTAGACACAAATAAAGATGGAGTTATTGATGCGTTTGATAGAGTACCTATTAAAGTGAATAATGTGCCTCGTAGTATGAGTGGACTATCATTAGGAGTGACCTATAAGAATTTTGATTTTAGTATGCTGATGAATGCATCGACAGGTGGAACTGCTTATTTATATACATATCCAAGTAGCAAAATCAATTTGGAGAGATGGACTGCTGAAAATAAGAATGCACGTATACCTGCTGCACATTCAACAACGAATAATACTGTTGTAACAGATCATTTTGTACAAAATACTGATTATATAAAATTAAGAAATGTAGAAATTGGATATACATTGCCTAAAAAGTTTTTGAGTTCATTGCGGATTTCTACAGCACGTATCTATTTGAATGGACAAAATTTGGCGGTTTGGGATAAGATGTGGTTGAAGGATCGCGATCCGGAGTCTGCAGGTGGTGCTGCATTGGCATATCCTTTACAGCGTGTATTTAATATCGGAATACACGTAGAGTTATAATTACTAATTATTATAATTAAAATAAAGTATAATTATGAAACTTATTAATTTTATTATAAAAAGCATGTGCGGATTTTCTATTTTAATTTCATTTGCTTCATGTGATGATTTTCTTGATAGAGATCCTAGTGACCGTATTACTGAGGAGGAAGTTTTTCAGAAAATACAAACTGCTGAAGAATACTTAAACAATGCTTATACATTTTTACCGGACTTCCAAACTTGTACAGAAGATTTGGGAGGACGCTATAAGTTAGGAGGCGGTACAGATGAAATCGGATATCAACAGACTGCTGGCGTTACGCAAACCCCCTATGATTTTAACAATGGGAACTGGAATGCGGCTCAATTTCCTATGCAACGTTCTTGGACTGATTTTTATGCTTGTATCAGACGTGCTAATGTTTTTATGAGTAATTATGATTTGATTCCTGATGAAGTTTCTACCGGCGGTACAAGTAACAGAAAGCAACGTTTGTTAGGAGAAGCTTATGGCCTGAGGGCATTTTACTATTTTCAGCTGTTTACCATGTGGGGTGGTGTACCTATAGTTGATAAACCTATTGATTTAGGAGAAACTACTGGTACGACTTTGACACGAGCTTCTGCTAGTGAAATAGTGGATTTTATTCTTCAAGATCTTGAAACGGCTGCTAGTATGTTACCGGCGAATCATGATGAAAGCCAATTGGGACGTTTTACTCAAACGATAGCAAAAGCTTTGGCTTCAAGGCTGACATTATATTATGCAAGTCAGTATTGGAATCCAGAAAATGACATTACAAAATGGCAAACGGCTGCAAGTACTGCAAAAGCTGCTATTGATTATGCTGAACAAAATGGTTATCGTTTGGCTGATAATTACGCTGATATTTTTTCTGCAACGGTTAATCCGGAAGTCATTTGGTGCAAAAACTCTGGTGGAAGTGAATGTGTTTGGTGGAATTGGTATGGTTTTCCTTTAGGATATGGAGGATGGTATGTAGATGGCCCTTTGCAGGAAATGGTAGATTCTTATGAGATGGCTGCAACAGGCGAGATCCCAGTATTAGGTTATGATGAGAATGATAACCAGATTATTAATCTGAAATCTGGATATGATCCAGTACATCCATTTGAAGGTAGAGATCCACGTTTTTATGTAAGTATCCTCTATCATGGGGCTCAATGGCAGGGAAGAGCGGTTGATGTATCTCCAACTGGACTAGATAATATTAATATAGGTGGTGTACCACGAGTTAATTATTTTACAAGAAAGTATTTATGGGAGCAACATAATTTGACGACTGGATCGGGGAATTCGTATCGAAGATTTGCAATTATTCGATTGGCAGAGCTTTATCTTAATTATGCGGAAGCACTGAATGAAGCAGAAGGCCCAACAGCAGAAGTCTATAATGCAGTTAATAAGATTCGTAGACGTGCTCAATTACTTGATTTACCGGCAAATCTGACTAAAGATGAGATGAGGAATAAGATCAGACAAGAAAGGCGTGTGGAACTGGCATTTGAAAATCACAGATTTTGGGATGTTAGACGTTGGAAAATTGCAGAAATAGTTGATAATAAAAAGGTGCATAAGATAACGGTAAATGCAGATGGAACATATAGTTATCCAGTATTTCAAAACCGTGTATTTGATAAGGCTAAACATTATTTATTTCCTATTCCTCAGTCTGAAATAGATAAAAATCGTAACTTAGTTCAGAATCCAGGATGGAATTAACAGAGATTGAATATTAGATTATAAGATAAAAATGACTTTATTTTGAAATAGATAATTATGAGAAAGAATTTTATATTTAAAATGAGTGTAGTATTCGTGATGGGTATTATGGCATTAGGTCAAGTATCATGTTCATCAAAGACTGAAACAAATGTAGATAAAGAAGGGGAGGCTTCTTCTGAGTCTCAAGGCGATGTGTTTTTTCAAACAAGAGGGATTATTCTTTCATGGGATGACGTCAAGAAACCAGAAGTTCTGGATTGGTTAAAACTTTCAGAAAATGCAGGTATTACTACTCTTAGTGTTTTTGGTGCTGACATATATTCTGCTGAATACCAGGAGTTCGTCTCAAAATGTCGTGAAAAGTCTATTGATATTGAATACCAAGAACATATGATGGCGACTTTGTTGCCAAGAGACTTGTTCAAGGAGCATCCAGCATATTTCCGTATGGATGAGAACGGTCAACGTACAGCAGATTTTAATTGTTGTCCTTCATCGGAAGAGGCTTTGAGTATAATAGCGGCTAATGCAAAAGTTGCCGCCCAAAAATGTACTTCTAGTAATAATAAATATTATTACTGGTTAGATGATGGCGGAAAGAGATGCCATTGCAAATTATGTGATAAATACAATGATAGTGATCAAGCTTTGTTGATAGAGAATCAGATAATAAGGGCTTTGAAAGAAGTTAATCCACAAGCAAAGTTGGCACATCTTGCTTATCAAGGTACTATTCCTGCACCGGAAATTGTAAAACCAGAGAATGATATTTTTTTGGAATTTGCTCCTTTTAATCGTCGTTGGGATAAGCCTTTGAGAGAACGTGATGCTATTCGGGATGGAATGACAATTACTCATGGTGAATATATTGATGCATTAGAGGCTAATTTAAAAGTCTTCCCTAAAGAAACGGCACAAGTTTTGGAATATTGGATGGATGTGTCTTTATTTAGTGACTGGAAAAAGCCAGCGGTACAATTACCTTGGAATAAAAATGTATTTCTTTCGGATATCAACACATATGCACATTATGGTATTCGTAATATTATTGCATATGCAGTTTATGTCGATGCTATATACTATGAAACCTATAAGAATGTCAATTTTGTACAAGAGTATGGTGATGGTCTGAAGAATTATCGTTTACCGGAATAAGATAAATGAATAGAATTACGAGTAGCAATGTATGCTACTTGTAATTCTACAATAAATAAGAAGCATAAAAAGAACTATGAGAAAGTTTTCTGTATTTTTAGGAATAATTTTATTTGTTCAGATCCTGTATAGTTGTACTTCTCCAATTATTCCTTATTCCATAGACGCGAAGAAAGAAGACCCTCCGCTAGAGACTCTGATCAATTGGGAGGGATGGTATACCATTAAGGCTATAAAACCATTTTTCGCTCCTTGGGATTATTTGGAGGATGAGACGGTATTTAGGTGTTTCTTTTCTTCACAATATTTTTATTTTAGTTTTAATGTAGCAGATGCCACTCCAATCATGTGTCGTGAGTTTGTTCAAGAGTCTGATGTTGAAGCTGAGGATCGTGTGGAAATCTTTTTTTCGGCTTCAAAAGATATGGGACAATATTATTGTATGGAGATAGATCCTAGCGGGCATGTTATGGATTATTCAGCTAGCTATTATAGAAAATTTGATTATGAATGGAATTTTAAGAGTCTGGAAATATGTTCCATAAAAGATGAAAAAGGGTATATCGTTGCAGGCAGACTGTCTGTTTCAGAACTTTTGGAATTGGGAATTGATTTAGAAGAGTTTTATATGGGAGTTTTCAGAGCAGATTTTACAACGCCTAATACGGTTATTTGGTATTCATCTGTGAGTATAAATGAGCCTAAACCAGATTTTCATAACCCCAATATCTTATTTCCTTGTATGAAAAAATAGTTATATCTTAAAAACTGATCGCTATGTATAGAAATACTTTTTTATCTGTTATGTTTCTTGCGTGTTGTTTTAATGGTAGTCTTTGTGCACAAAGTGATGCACAAATTTATGAAAGGACTTGTGATGCAAAGACTTATCCTTTTTCAGACCCATCTCCAGTTGCGACACCTAATAATTCTTATTATCCTTATTTCCGCTTTGATGGTTTTTCTATGCAAGCGCAGGAGAAGCAGTGGAAAATGGTTGTTTTGGAAAATGATTATGTGAAACTAACTGTAACTCCAGAAATCGGAGGGAAAATTTGGGGAGCCATAGACAAAGTTAATAATAAAGAATTTGTTTACACTAATGGAGTCGTGAAATTTCGTGATGTGGCAATGAGAGGACCCTGGACATCGGGAGGTATAGAATTTAATTTTGGTATTATTGGTCATGCTCCTACATGTAGTACTCCTATAGATTATCTTACAAAAAAGAATGTGGATGGTAGTGTTAGTTGTCATATATTTTCTTATGAGTGGATTACGCGTACAGTCTGGAATGTCGAAATTAGTTTACCTAAGGACAAGGCTTATTTCACAACGCACACAACTTGGTTTAATCAGTCTTCTATTGATCAACCTTATTACCAATGGATGAATGCTGGTTATGCTACTAAAACTGGAACAAGATTTTATTATCCAGGTACTTATAGTATAGGACATTCGGGAGATTTGCATCCTTATCCGATTGATGAGGAGGGGCGAGATGTCTCGTGGTATGATAATAATAATTTTGGTGCTTCTAAATCTTTACATATAATAGGTGATTATAATGATTATTTTGGGATTTATTGGCATAATGAAAAACATGGTTCAGCTCATTACTCCAATTATGATGAGAAATTGGGGATGAAATTTTATCTTTGGAGTTTTTCACGTGAAGGGGCCATCTGGGAAGAACTATTGACTGATGATAGTGGGCAATATGCGGAACTACAATCTGGTAGAATGTATAATCAGCCAAGTGTGACCAGCGGTTTTACACCATTTAATCATAATGAGTTTGCTGCACAGATGACAGACCAATGGACTGAATATTGGTTTCCTATAGCCGAGATCGGTGGTCTTTCTCAAGCAAGTCCGCTAGGCGCTATATATGTAGAGCACTCTGAAAAAAATATTGAAGTTCATTTATCTGCTCTGAAAGATATTTGTACCGATATGGAAATTTACAATGACAGGCAATTATTGATGAAGATGCCTATAAAAGCTAAAATATTAACTCCTGAGTATTTTAATATACCTTTGCCTTTTGATATTCCGGAAGGAAAGCTCAGAATTATAATAGGGAATAAGGAATTGGTTTATTCAGAGATAAAAAATGATTATGAACTGAACCGTCCGAAAGAACTACCAGCTGATTTTGACTGGAATTCTACATATGGGCTTTATATGCAGGGTAAAGACTGGCTAAATCAGAAAATGTATGGAAATGCGGAAAAATATTTGAAAGCAGCTCTAGAGAAAGATGTATATTTTATTCCGGCATTGGTAAGCTTATCTTCATTGTATTATAAGAAAGGGATGTATCTTGATGCTTGTGAATTGGTAAAACGAGTGTTGAGTTTAGATACTTATCATGGAGAGGCCAACTATTTGTATGGATTATGTAGTCGTGCTATGGGAAATCTGGCAGATGCCAAAGATGGCTTTTCCGTGGCAACATTTTCTCCAGGTTTTCGTACGGCTGCTTATGAGCAGTTGGGTGAACTTTATATGAGAGAGGAAAATTGGGAAAAAGCTGAGCAATATGCATTAAAAAGTTTGGAGTATAATCAAATGAACTTATATGCGAAGCAGTTGCTGATTGTCCTTTACAGAAAAAGTAATCATGCGGAAAAAGCGTTGAGTGAAATAGAAAAAATGACAGAACAGTTGCCATTGCTACATTGGGTTCGATTTGAAGAGTATTTATTGGAAGCCTCGACTGCTGAAGAATTCAGTTCTCTTATTTGTAATGAGCTCTCTTTCGAGACTTATATGGAAATGGCTGTATGGTATGAGTCTATTGGCTGTCTGGATGAAGCTATTACACTTCTATCATTTGTAGATACTTATCCAATAGCTTTGTATCAGAAGGCCTATATATATCATTTGAAAGGGGATGAAAAGGGGGCAATGGTATTTTTGGATGAGGCTAATAAGAAGTCTCCTAAAATGGTGTTTCCTTTTCGTGCCCATACATTGAAAGTTTTGGAATGGGCAGCAGGTTTGTCTGATAATTGGAAAATAAGTTATTATCGTGGGCTGATTCAATGGAGTGTTGGCAATACATGTTGTGCTTTAAATTTATTGAATAGTTGCAAAGATGTTCCTGATTATGCTGCTTTTTATTTAAGTCGTGCTGAGTTGCGAAAGGATAAGTCTGGTTTGCCCGATTTGCTCATGGCTCAAAAACTTGATCAATCATGGAGAACACAGTACTATTTATTAAATTATTATGTTGATCATGAGCAATGGGCAGAGGCTGTAAAAGTGGGAAGGAATGCTTATAAGAGATATCCAGATAACTATTATATTGGATTAAAATATGCAATGGCTCTTTGTGAGAGTGGACAGTATATGGCTAGTCTCAATTGTCTGAAGAAGTTACAGGTACTTCCTTATGAGGGATCGTATATTGGACGTGATATTTATCGCAGGGCTTGTCTGTATCAAGCTATGAAAGAATGGGAAGATGGTAGGTATGCCAAAATGTTAACAATGATAGAGAAAACACAAGAATGGCCGGAGAACTTGGGGGTAGGAAAGCCTGATGAGGAGTTGATAGATACTCGCTTGGAAGACTATATGGCAGCTATTGCGTATGTAGAACAAGGGCAAAGTATGCAAGCAGATAATTTGTTCTCTCAAATTGCAAGTAGCAATATGTCTGAAGCTTATTTTGACTCAAATAACCTTTTGGTTGTGCTGGCATTGCGTAACTTAGGAAAAGTTGACATGGCAGATAGTCTTGTGAATGAATGGAAAGTTAAACATGTACATAATGAAATAGCTCAGTGGTGTATATTGGTTTATAATAATGAAAAGAAAAAGGCAACAGAGATACTTAATAAGTATGAAGAAACGGAAGAAATTGCTCCATGGAATGTTGGTTATAGGGATTATAACTTTAAATTGATAAGAAAATTGAGTCGTATATTGAAAAAATAAAATTCTAACCTTGTTTATTATATAATAAGAATGCAATGTGTATTTTCGTAACTATATGTTTTTTGCTCTTTTTCTGGCTTATACCTATTTCTTTATATGCAGATAATGAGATTCATCTGACATTGATACCTCCTGCTATTGTAACGAATCAAGTTGATCTTGATATTCGTGGAGGAGTTGTAAATAAGAGCAGTCAAGAGCAAATGTATATTGTTTCATTGTATTGGAATAAAGAAGATGATGAACATCTGATATGTCGTTCTACTTTCAAACTTTTGCCCGGTCAGTCAAAGACTGTTTGTTCTATTGTAGATACAGAAAAGAGGATAGGCCAAAATCGAGTAATCTTTAAGGTTAAAAGTCAAAATAAGCTATATAGGAAAGTTAAGGATATTGAAATTTGTAAGTCCGATATTCGTTCTACTCAGAGACTTTCTGGTGCTTGGACTGGCATCTATCACTGGAGTGAGACTGAGGGAAAATATTGGAACAAAAAACTTCAGGAAATGACGGATAGCCATTGGGGCGAGATGGTGAGAGCCATGGATAAGTTGAATATGAATATTATCGTTATTCAGGAGGTTTTTCGCAATGAAGAATATGCAGGCAAACATTCTGTAAATGTCACAAATTATACTGGTAAAGCCTTTTATCCTTCAAATCTGTATCCGGGACGGATGGATATCAAGGCTGATGATCCTATTGAGGCTATATTGACAGAGGCAGATAGGAGAAATATGAATGTATTTCTAGGAATTGGCATGTTTGCTTGGTTTGATTTTACTACTGAATCTCTAGAATGGCATAAACGAGTGGCTAAAGAGCTTTGGGAAAAGTATGGACATCACGAGTCCTTTTATGGGTTTTATATTTCGGAAGAGAGTGGAGGAGGGCTAGATAATTGGGAAAAGAGTCCGTTGATGAGAAAGAAGAGGAAGGAGGATATTGTAACCTTCTTTAAAGAGTTTAAGGCCTACTGTAATACTTTTGCACCAGGGAAACCTATGATGCTGGCTACCAATAGTTTTGATATTCCTAATGGAATGGATACTTATCCGGACTTATTGAAGCATCTGGATATATTATGTCCATTTGGATTTGCTAGAATGCCTAAAGAAGATTTAAAAGGACTTGAAGCTGCAAATTTATTACAAAAAGTATGTGATGAAGCGAAAGCTCATTTATGGTTTGATTTGGAGGCTTTTTTATTCAACCAGGATAATTCATTATATCCTCGGCCTATAGATGGAATCATTCAAGACTTAAATCAATTTGAGAATTTTGAAACTATTTTGTGTTATCAGTTTCCTGGTGTATTTAATGATCCGGAAATGTCTGTCTGTATAGGTGAAAAAGAGACAATTGATTTGTTTAACGGATACTTGGACTATTTGAACGAACAAAAAAAAGAAGGTAAAGACAAGATTGTTTCCGAAGTAAAGCCAATTACCGGTACATGGATAAATCTAGCTTATCAGGATGTACGTAATAAATATACCAATCTGCAATATTTTGACAATACTGACCCTGGAATATGGGAACAGAAGGTGAAGGAATTATCAGATATGGGGATGGAATATTTAGTTTTTATGGCAGTAGCTAATGAAGGGGAAGCCTATTATCCTTCAAAACTAATGCCGTGGGCGTATTCTGAGAATAGAAAAAGCCCGGTGGATGCCATTATGGATGCGGCAGCTCGACTAGGCATGAAGGTTTTTATGAGTATTGGCTGGGCTAAAGACCAGGATGATAATTTACGCGATCCGGTGATTCAGCAAAGGCAATTGGATATGATGAAGGAGTTGGCGTCCATATATAGGACACATAAAGCGCTTTATGGATGGTATTTACCGGTTGAGGATTGCTTGTGTCCTATACTTTCTGAGCATGCTGTGAATGCGGTCAATGCTTTGGCAGAGCAGGCGCGTAGATTGACTCCGAATAAGAAAATTCTGATTTCTCCTTATGGCATGGTCAATTCTGATTTTGATGATCCGGAATATGAAAGGCGGTTGTCTAGGCTAAAGGTAGATGTCATAACCTATCAAGATGAAGTGGGATGTGTGAGGGAAAAGTTTCCTTTGGTCCGCTTGAAGGAAAACTGGCAAAAGCTGCGGACTATTCATGATAAACTGAATATTGCCTTATGGGCGAACTGTGAAACGTTTACGTGGGAAGATGAGCTTAACGACCGCACTTCTGCTTTGATTCCGGCTGCCTATTCACGCTTACTTTCTCAGCAAGCAGCAGCATCGGCAGCGGGAGTGGAGAATATTGTTTCTTTCATGTTTTGTGGCATCATTGAGAATCCGATGTCATCTTTTCAGTTAGGACAACCTATTTGGTCCAATTGTACTTTTCAGAACTATATGGATTGGAAGCGGGGTACGAGATATTGGAAATTGCTTGAAGCTTCTTTCCTTGATAAATTGGCTAATGGTGCGACACCTGAGATGATAAGGGACGAAAAGACTCCATCGGCATTATTGGATGGCTTGATTGCTGAGGAAAATACCGGAGACAGTTGTTGGATAATCTTTAATAAGGGATATCATGAGCTGCAGGTTGATTTGCAAAAGGAAATGGAGCTCCATGACGTTTTACTGCGTATGTTAAATTATAGGCCGGGAGGTATTAGACTGCCCTCGAAAGTCTATTTATATGCTTCACTAGATGGAGACTCGTATCGTTTATTATCTATTAAAGACACTCCTTCCTTCCAGAATGCCAAGCATGATGCCTGGATTGACGGAGTCTTGTTTGAAGGTATAGATGTCAATACCCGCTATCTCAAAGTTGCTTTTGAGGCAGATACGCCGGTGTATATGGATGAATTATTTGTTAATCCAGTAATCAGATAATAGGAAAGCCTCCCGATATTTTAGTGCATATTGGGAGGCCTTCTTTATTATCTCTATTTTTTTATCAGTCGAACAGACTCTTGAACTTCTTGAATATTTTCTCCTTAATCGAAGTATTTGGCTTGAAGTTATCCGATTCTTCCATCTCCTCCAGCGCCTTCTTCTCATCCTTGTTCAGCGTTTCGGGTACGTATACGCTGACATTTACCAGCAAATCTCCCGTGCCGTATCCGTTCACGTTGGGTAAACCTTTGCCGCGCAGGCGGAGCACTTTTCCCGGTTGCGTACCTGAGTCAATTTTTACTTTCACCTTTCCATCAATCGTGGGAATTTCTACCGCACCACCCAAGGCGGCTGTCGGGAAGCTGAGGAGCAGGTTGTAAATCAAGTCGTTTTCGTCGCGTATCAGGTTCGGGTCTTGTTCTTCCTCTACAAGAATCAGCAGGTCTCCCGGCACGCCGTTGTGCTTGCCTGCGTTTCCTTTTCCTCCCATAGAGAGTTGCATACCTTCTGCAACGCCTTTCGGAATTTTTACGGTTACTACTTCTTCACCGTATACAATGCCTTCACCGGCACACTCCTTACACTTGTTCTTGATGATTTTGCCCTCACCGCCACACGTCGGGCAGGTGGTTCTTGTCTGCATGGTGCCGAGTATGGTTTGCTGGTTACGGATTACCGTGCCGCTGCCGTTACAAGTCGGGCAGGTCTCTGAACCACCGTCACCTTCGGCTCCCGTACCATGACAGTGGGTACAAGGCACGTATTTCTTCAGTTTGAATTTCTTTTCCACGCCGGTAGAGATTTCCTTGAGGTTCAGTTTCACCTTGACACGCAGGTCCGAACCACGGTAACGGCGTTGTTGTTGTGCTCCACCGCCTCCGCCGAAACCTCCAAAACCGCCGAAACCTCCACTGTGTCCGCCAAAGATGTCACCGAACATGGAGAAGATGTCGTCCATGGACATGCCTCCACTGAAGCCGCCGAACGGACCACCATTACCGGCGGCACCACCCAGTCCGGCATGACCGAACTGATCGTAGCGGGCACGCTTGTCCGGATTGCTTAGTACGTCGTATGCTTCTGCCGCTTCCTTGAATTTCTCTTCGGCTGTTTTGTCGCCCGGATTCTTGTCCGGATGATATTGGATGGCTTTCTTGCGATAGGCTTTCTTTATTTCTTCTACCGTTGCTGTCTTTTCGACTTCCAATACTTCGTAGTAATCTCTTTTTTCCATACAGTTTTATGTTATTCTCCGACTACCACTTTGGCATGACGGATCACTTTGTCGTTTAGGATGTAACCGGTTTGTACACAGTCCAGAATTTTGCCTTTCAGTGCTTCATTGGGTGCCGGAATCACGGCGATGGCTTCGTGATAGTCTGTATCGAGCGGTTGTTCCTTTGTTTCTATCACCTTAACGCCGTTTTGTCCCAATACAGACATGAACTTGTTGTAGATAAGTTCAACGCCTTCTTTTACGGCGGCTACGTCGGTGGCTGTTTCCATGTTTTTGAGGGCGCGTTCAAAGTCATCCACGATGGGGAGAATACTGCTGATACTCTTTTCACCACCGTTCAGGATAAGTTCTGCCTTCTCCTTCATGGTGCGTTTGCGGTAATTGTCAAACTCGGCAGACAAGCGCAGGTATTTGTCCTTCTGCTCTTCAATCTGTTCATTGGCCTTTTCCAGTTCCTGGGCGAGCTTTTCTTCTTCTGTCAGGGGAGCTTCGTTTTCTTGTGAAGTTTCTTGTCCGACAGTTTCTTCGTCACATTCGTTAGGAGTAGCTTGAGTTTTCAGCTCCTCTTCCTGGTTGTTTTCTTTTTCTTTCGGATTCATATTGTTATGCTTATTATTCTTGTAAAATGATTTAGCTTTCATTGCTGTTAAGGGTTTAAGTTAATACGATATTAGTGCTCCAGCAAAAACTTTGCCAAAACGGATATTTTTGCCGAAAACGCTGCAAAGGTAATACTTTTATGTCAGATTGACAGCGCTTCTCTGTGTCTATTCATGGAAAAATAACTATCTTTGCACTCGCAATTCGCAGACTAATAGGTATTAAATAGTAAATTGTAAATAAATAAATCGTAAATATAAAGATGATTACAGTCTCTAATGTCTCAGTACAGTTTGGTAAAAGAGTGTTGTTCAATGACGTAAACCTGAAGTTTACAAGTGGTAACTGTTATGGTATCATCGGTGCCAACGGCGCCGGAAAATCTACTTTCCTGAAAACGATTTCCGGGGAGCTGGACCCTACGACGGGCTCCATCATGCTGGCTCCGGGAGAGCGTCTTTCCGTTTTGAGCCAGGACCACTTTAAGTGGGATGCTTTTACGGTGATGGACACGGTGATGATGGGACACACGGTGCTGTGGGACATCATGAAGCAGCGTGAAGTGCTGTATGCCAAAGAGGATTTCACAGACGAGGATGGACTGAAGGTTTCCGAATTGGAAGAGAAATTTGCCGAGCTGGACGGCTGGAATGCCGAAAGCGATGCCGCCGCCTTGCTGAGTGGCTTGGGTATCAAGGAAGACAAGCATTATCTGCTGATGGGTGAGTTGAACAACAAGGAAAAGGTGCGTGTCATGCTGGCGCAGGCTCTCTATGGAAATCCTGATAACTTGCTGCTGGACGAGCCTACCAATGACTTGGATATGGAGACCGTGACTTGGCTGGAAGATTACTTGTCAAACTTTGAGCATACGGTGCTGGTGGTGAGCCACGACCGTCACTTCCTCGATTCCGTTTGTACGCATACGGTGGACATCGACTACGGAAAGATTAACCTCTTTGCCGGTAACTATAGCTTCTGGTATGAGTCCAGCCAGCTGGCGCTCCGTCAGCAGCAGAACCAGAAGGCAAAGGCCGAGGAGAAGAAGAAAGAGCTGGAAGAGTTTATCCGCCGATTCAGTGCCAATGTGGCAAAGAGCAAGCAGACTACCAGCCGCAAGAAGATGTTGGAGAAACTGAATGTAGAAGAAATCAAGCCGTCATCACGTAAGTATCCGGGCATCATCTTTACGCCCGAACGCGAACCGGGTAATCAGATTCTGGAAGTTTCCGGTTTGACGAAAACGCTGGAAGATGGTACGGTGCTGTTCCGCGACGTCAACTTCAACGTAGAGAAGGGAGACAAGATTGTATTCCTTTCGCACGACCCGCGTGCCATGACCGCCCTGTTCGAGATTATCAACGAGAATATGAAACCGGATGCAGGTACTTTCAACTGGGGTGTGACTATTACCACCGCTTACCTGCCGCTGGACAATACTGCATTCTTTAATACAGACCTGAATCTGGTGGACTGGTTGAGCCAGTTCGGTGAAGGCAATGAAGTCTATATGAAGAGCTTCCTGGGACGTATGCTGTTCTCCGGCGAGGAGGTACTGAAGAAAGCAAGCGTATTGTCGGGAGGTGAGAAGATGCGTTGCATGATTGCACGTATGCAGCTGCGCAATGCCAATTGCTTGATTCTGGATACACCTACCAATCACCTCGACTTGGAGTCTATCCAGGCATTCAACAATAATCTAAAGACCTATAAAGGCAATATCCTTTTCTCATCCCACGACCACGAGTTCATTCAGACGGTTGCCAACCGTATCATCGAATTGACTCCGAACGGTATTATCGACAAGATGATGGAGTATGACGAATACATCACTTCAGACCACATCAAGGAGTTGCGTGCACGTATGTACGCAACAAAGTGATAACGGAAGCTAAGGACTAAATAAGCATATTTTAAATCGTTCCATCATGAGGAAAAAATCGTTCCACCATGGTGGAACGATTTTTTCACCACGGTGGAACAATATTTCTGCCATGATGGAACGATTCTTCTTTCATATCTTTTTTGTTTAATAAAGGCTTGTGCGATATTGAAAAAAAGAAGAAGGTGTGTTAGAATGATTTTTAGCTATCATTCTGACACACCTTCTTTTGCTATTAAAAGAGTCTCTTTGTTCTTATTAAGGCGGGGAATAGTCTGAGTTATTGTTTCTCCTTATATATAATTTTGCCTTGGCTTTCGCCGAAAAGGTTGTCGCCTAACGTGGTAATCTTATTCCCCGTGGCAAGCACATAGCGCAGGTTGTCGCATCCCATAAATGCTCCGTACTCAATGGCGGTTACACTGGCAGGAAGCACCAGCGTGCCGCACAAACGGCCGCAGCCACTGAATGCACGCTGTCCGATGCTTCTAAGCTCTTGCGGGAGCCGTACGTTCAGCAGATACTTCTTTTGGGTGAAAGTATAGTCGGGAATTGCAGTGGCATTACTGTTGGTCATGTCGATGGAAACCAGATTGGGCATATAGTCGCGTATCAATGTGAAGTCGGCTTCGTCCATTTTTCCTTCAACGGTCAGAAAGTTAACGTCTTTGGGCTGAAATCCGGCTCTTAACAGTTCGCTGGCAAGGCTGCCCATTTTACCAATCTGCACATTTACTGTCAGTGGTTCTCCTTCAATGAATGCAAAGGTCTCCCATTTCTTTTTGGTACGATAGGAGTCACTGCATCCCAATGGAACAAATATGGCTGTAACGCTATCGGCCAATGCTTCGGACAACAGATTGGGAGCCGTTTTCTTCCGTATCTGGCATATCTTGAGATTTTTGCATCCCTTAAAGGCAGCATCTTCGATGTTCTTGGTCTTGTCGGAAAGGATAATCCTGGTCAGTGTCTCCTTGCCGATGAAGGTACTGTCGTCCATTTGCTTGCAGAAGGCATATGCCGGAATGCAATTGGCAGGATATACATAAAAACGGTTTGGATAAGTCCCGTTCTTGCCTGCATACATGCTGATGGAGGCATTGGAAATGTCCAGCAGTTGCAGGTTTTTGAATTCATCCCGTAGATGCCTGAAATCTACGGCATTCAGCTTGCCCTGCAGGGTCAGTTGGGTGATTTCATTGGCTTCCGCTTCTGTCATCAGTTCCACCAGGGTGCCAGGTTTGGCCACGTAGTATCTTTTGGATTTTTGTGCCGAGGCATTCAGCATTAACGCCAGTCCGGCAACGGCTAAAAGTATTTTTCTTAGTTTCATGTTTGTCGATTCCAGATTGATTTTTCAAATATAAGAAGAAACCGGCAGGAATACATGAAGTTTTTTCTTTTTATTATTATTTTTGTCGGATATTAATCAAAATGAGATACAAATGGAGACGGAAGAAACGGTGAAGGAAGAGTGTGTTGCTATGAGTAAAACAAAACGTATTTGGCTGGCATTCGTTGATATAGTACTGTTTACTGTACTTTTTATGATTTTTCTGTTTTTGTTTGCCATACCTTTTGCGATTGCTTTCCCTGAGTTGAAGACACAAGCTGGTGGGATGAGCGTCTATTTAATGATGTTGAATGAAGTCTTGATGTTGGCCAGTGGGCTTATTGCCGCTTGTATGGTGCTGGGCTTCAGGAAGCTTCCTTTTTCGAGCTTGGGCTTGTCTTTGAAGGGATGGGGCAGAAGCCTGCTGAACGGAGCTTTGTTTGTCGTGTTCTTGTATGTAGTTGGTTTTGGCTTGTCTTTATTGTTGGGGGCTGTGGAAGTGGCAGGGGTCTTGTTTTCTCCCATTTCGTTGTTGTCGAGTCTTTTGCTTTATTTTTTAGTGGCAGTTACGGAAGAAGTTATTGGACGCGGTTTCATTTTAGGGCGTATGCTGGATGGAGGCGTCAATAAGTTTGTGGCATTGCTTATCTCTGCGGTGTTATTTTCGTTGATGCATCTTTTCAATCCCAGCTTTGCCTTCGTCCCGTTTTTGAATATCATGCTGGCGGGTTGTTTCTTGGGAGCTTCCTATATATACACGCGCAACCTCTGTTTCCCCATTGCCTTGCATTGGTTCTGGAACTGGATTCAAGGTTCTGTTTTGGGATATAAAGTCAGTGGAAATGAATTTAGCAATGAGAATCTGCTGATTCTTCACTTTCCGGAAGAAAATCTGATAAATGGAGGAACTTTCGGGTTCGAAGGCTCTATTCTGTGTTCACTACTTTTAGTGCTTGGTACAGTAATTATCTTAAGACACTATTATAAGGGATTAGTGATTAGGGATTAATGATTAATACGGAAACCATTAACCACTAACCATTAATCACTAATCATTAATCCCTTATCACTAATTCTGTTCCACTCCTTTCATTGTCAGCTGTATGCGTTTCCGGTCCATATCTATGCTGAGTACCTTTACGCGTATATGCTGGTGAATGGACACTACTTCATTAGGGTCTGATATGAATCTGTCGGCGAGTTGGGAGAGGTGTACTAGTCCGTTTTCCTTGATGCCTATATCGACAAATGCGCCGAAGTTGGTGATGTTTCCTACGATGCCGGGCAATTCCATGCCTTCGCGCAGGTCGTTGATGGTGCGCACGTTCTTGTCAAATTCAAATATCTTTATCGGTCCGCGTGGGTCACGTCCGGGCTTGTCCAGCTCTTGCAGGATGTCTTTCAGTGTCGGCATGCCCACGGTGGGGGAGAGGTAGCGTTCGGGATTAATCTTCAGACGCAGCTCCCGGCTGGCTATCAGCTCGGCTACGCTGCAACCCAAGTCCTTTGCCATTTGTTCTACGATACAATAGCTTTCCGGGTGTACGGCAGTATTGTCCAGCGGATTCTTTGCCTGCGGAATGCGTAGGAAGCCGGCACATTGCTCAAACGCCTTGGCACCCATACGAGGTACTTTCATCAGTTCCTTGCGCGAGGTGAAGGCACCGTTTTCGGCGCGATAGTTCACAATGTTCTGTGCCAGTTGCGGACCCAATCCCGAGATGTAGGTCAGTAGATGGCTGCTTGCGGTGTTCAGGTTGACACCTACCAAGTTTACACAGTTTTCTACGGTCTGGTCCAGTGATTTTTTCAGCTTGGTTTGGTCCACATCATGCTGGTATTGCCCCACACCAATAGATTTCGGGTCAATCTTTACCAACTCTGCCAGCGGGTCCATCAGTCGTCTGCCTATGGACACAGCACCGCGTACGGTGACGTCGTAGTCGGGAAACTCGTCCCGTGCAATTTTAGAGGCCGAATAGATGGAAGCTCCCTGCTCGCTGACGATGAATATCTGTATGTCGCGGTTGAAGCGCTGATGTTTCAAGAACTCCTCCGTCTCGCGGCTGGCAGTTCCGTTACCTATGGCTACGGCATCTATCTTATAAGACTCTATCATCATTTGCAGCTTGGCAAATGCCTCTTTCTGCTTGCTGACCGGAGGGTGGGGGTAGATGTTCTCATTGTGGAGCAGATTTCCTTGTGCATCGAGGCACACAACTTTACAACCCGTACGAAATCCGGGGTCTATACCCATCACACGCTTTTGCCCCAGTGGTGAAGCCAGCAACAACTGACGGAGGTTTTCGGCAAATACCTTGATGGCTTCCTCATCAGCACGTTCCTTACTTTGCGTGGCGAATTCCGTCTCTATGGATGGCTTCAATAGGCGTTTGTAGGAATCCTGCACGGCTTCCGCCACTTGCTGTCCGCAGGGGTTGTTGCTCCGCACGAATTGGCGTTCCAGCCGTTCCACGCACTCCTCATCGTCTGGGCTGATGCTGACTTTCAGCAGGCCTTCCGCTTCGGCACGCCGGATGGCGAGCAGGCGGTGGGAGCTGCATCGCTTCAACGATTCGGAGCAATCGAAGTAGTCGCGGTATTTGGTCGCTTCCTCTTCTTTGCCTTTCACCACCTTGGCGGTCAGTGTGCCTTGGCGGGCAAATGCGTTGCGCACGCTGTTTCGGGCACGTTCGTCTTCGCTAACATGCTCGGCTATGATGTCACGGGCACCTTTCAGTGCATCTTCCACGTTCTTCACGTCTCCTTTCACGTAACTGGCGGCGCGTTCCTCCGGATGAGGTTCACGTTGCAGCATCAGCAAGGTGGCGAGGGGTTCCAGTCCTTTTTGGCGAGCTGCTTCGGCACGTGTTTTCCGTTTGGGCTTGTAGGGGAGGTAGATGTCCTCCAGTAGGGTATTGTCCCAAGTCTCCTCGATACGTTTCTGAAGTTCGGTGGTCAGTTTACCTTGTTCCTGTATGGTGTTCAGGATGGTTTCTTTACGTTTGGCGGTTTCGTTCAGTTTCTCATATTGCGTCTGGATAGCTTCAATCTGCACTTCGTCCAGTCCTCCCGTTGCTTCCTTGCGGTAACGGCTGATGAAAGGGATTGTCGCTCCGTCTTCCAGCAGGCCGAGGGTCTGGCTTATTTGTCTTTCTGATATGCCGAGAGCGGCAGATATCATTCGATGAAAATCTTGTATCATTTTGTATCTCATTTTATAATAGGTGCCAAAAGTACAAAAAAACAATTGTTGTTTTTTCTTTAGGTTCCAACTTTTATCTATATTTGTCAAAGCTATGGAGCAATTAAACGAATCAATCAATTGAAACACATATATCGTACAATATTACCATGCATGGTAGCGCTTTTCTGTTGCCTTTTGCCCGCTTTTTCTATTACGGGAGAGCATCCGGTACTGATTATCAGTTCCTATAATCCGGATGCCGGCCGTACTTCCGGCAACATCTCCGACTTTATGGAGGAGTTCCAACGCCTGGGCGGGACAAACACCATCGCATTGGAGAACATGAACTGCAAGAGTTTTTCCGAATCCCCTCTTTGGGAGAGGAGAATGGCTGAGCTGTTGGCTAAATATCAAGGTGATAAAAGTCCGGCGCTGATTGTACTTATAGGGCAGGAAGCCTGGGCTGCCTATCTTTCTCTGGAAGACTCCATATGCGGCAATACTCCGGTAGTGAGTGCACTGTCCAGCCGGAACGCCATATTGCTGCCGGGTGATACCGTTGACCTGAAGACCTGGATGCCCGAATCCGTCGACTTCTTCACGGATTTCCCCAGTTCGCCTATCAAGGCTGGCTTCGTTTATGAGTATGATGTGGAGGCCAACATCAATATGATAAAGCAGATGTATCCCGGCACCAAGAATATCGCTTTTGTCTCAGACAACAGTTATGGCGGCGTTGCCATGCAAGCCTATGTAGTGAAGGAGATGCAGAAGTTTCCGGAACTCAACCTGATTCTGCTGGACGGACGCGTCCATACCATATATACCATTTGTGACAGATTGCATGAGTTACCGGAAAATACAGCTATATTGATGGGGACATGGCGTGTGGACATGAACGATGGTTACTTCATGCGGAATGCAACCTACGCCATGATGGAAGCAGCTCCCACTTTGCCCACTTTCTCGCTCAGTTCCGTAGGCTTGGGATATTGGGCTGTGGCAGGTGTCGTTCCTGCCTACCGTGCTTTGGGCAAGGAGATGGCAAGACAGTCCTACCGCCTGCTGACCACCCCTCAGGATAGTGAGACCCATATGGAAATCATTCCGAATGAGACCATACTGGACGGTAAACTTGTGAAGGAAAAGAAACTGAATATCACCGGCCTTCCGCAGCCGGTAAAGATGCTGAACGTAACCCCTTCTTTCTACGAACAGTACAAGTATCATATCTGGTCTGTCGGTGCTGTTCTGTTGGTGCTGTTGGGCGGTTTGTTCGTTTCCCTTTACTTTTATTATCATACAAAGAAGTTGAAGGATGAACTGGAGGTATCCGAGGGTGCCTTGCGCGAAGCAAAAGACCGTGCCGAAGAATCCAGCCGTCTGAAGAGTGCTTTCCTTGCCAATATGAGCCACGAAATCCGTACTCCATTGAATGCGATTGTGGGCTTCTCGGACGTGCTGTCTGCCGGAGGAGCCTCGGAAGAAGAACAGCGTGGCTATTTCGAGATTATTAGGACCAACTCTGATTTGCTGCTTCGGTTGATTAATGACATATTGGATGTGTCCCGTTTGGAGGCCGACCGCGTCATCCTTTCTTTGGAGAGCTGCAATGTTGTGCAGATATGCCAGCAGGTAGTAGCTTCCGTGGCCCAGGCACGAAGGTCGACCAATCAATTTCTGTTTGACTGCAATCGTGAGGCGGTGGAAATGCGGACGGATGTGCAGCGTCTACAGCAGGTTGTGATAAATCTGCTTTCCAATGCGGACAAGTTTACGAAGGAAGGCACGATAACCTTGAAGCTGGAACTGGATACGGCAGGGAATGCAGCAGTGTTTTCGGTGACCGACACCGGTTGCGGTATTCCTTTGGACAAACAGAAACGGGTGTTCGAGCGTTTCGAAAAACTGAACGAATATGTGCAGGGAACCGGTTTGGGCTTGTCCATCTGTAAGCTGACCGTCGAGAAGTGGGGCGGCGAGATTTGGATAGATCCTGCCTATACGGATGGAGCGCGGTTTATGTTTACCCATCCTATGAACTTATAAGAACCGACAAGAAATAAGGAAATATAATGAAAAGATTTAGTTGTTTTTTTATCTGGATTTTTGTCCTGACAAGCATACTGCCTGCGCAGGAAAGAGAGGTGAAACTGAAAGTCGTACAGACCAGTGATATACACGGAAACTACTATCCCTACGACTTTATACGCCGCCGGGAGGCAACCGGCAGTCTGGCACGTGTGCATGCTTTGGTGCAAAAGGAACGTGTGGCTTATGGCGAAAACCTGATTCTTTTGGACAATGGCGACATTCTGCAGGGACAGCCCACAGCCTATTATTATAATTACATAGATACCGTTGCCCCTCATCTGGCAGCGGAGATGATGAATTTCATGGGGTATAATGCCGGCAATATGGGTAACCATGACGTAGAGACCGGCCGTACCGTTTTCGACCGTTGGGCAGGTGACTGCCGTTTTCCGATATTGGGTGCCAATATTGTGGATACTGCTACCGGAGAAACCCATTTCAAACCCTATGAGGTGCTGGAACGTGACGGAGTGAAAATTGTGGTTCTCGGTATGATAACTCCTGCCATCCCCGTATGGCTTTCAGAGAATCTGTGGAAAGGGCTGCGTTTCGACGATATGGAGGAGACTGCCCGCAAATGGATGAAGATTATCCGTGAGCAGGAAAAGCCTGATTTGGTTATCGGTATGTTCCATGCCGGCCAGGATGCCCAGCTGATGGGAGGCAAGTATCGCGAAAACGCTTCGGTGGAAGTGGCGTGCAACGTGCCGGGATTCGATATTGTCCTGATGGGGCACGACCATGCGCGCGAATGCAAGAGGGTGTGCAACATAGCCGGTGACTCGGTACTGGTGATGGACCCTGCCAGCAACGGTGTCGTTGTGAGTAATGTGGATATAACCTTGAAACTGCGTGATGGTAAAGTTATAGACAAGAAGATAGACGGCATACTGTCCGATACGCAAGACTACGGCGTCAGCGAAGAGTTCATGCAACGCTTTGCCCCCGAAAATGAAGCTGTGCAGAATTTTGTTTCCAAGAAGATAGGTTCCTTTACCGAGACCATCTCCACACGTCCTGCCTATTTCGGCTCTTCCGCTTTTATAGACCTTATTCATGAGTTGCAGTTGGCAATCAGCGGAGCGGATATTTCTTTTGCGGCTCCTTTGTCCTATGATACGGAAATCCGTAAAGGAGACATTTTTGTGAACGATATGTTCAATCTGTATAAGTACGAAAATATGCTTTACACCATGCGTCTGACGGGGAAGGAGATACGCGATGCCTTGGAGATGTCGTATGATTTGTGGACCAATCGGATGAAGTCTCCGGACGACCATATCCTTCTCTTCCGTGAGAAGCGCCGCGAAGGTGCTACGGACAGGGCCTCATTCAAGAATTTCAGCTTCAACTTCGATTCTGCGGCGGGTATTATCTACACGGTGGATGTGACCAAGCCGGATGGCGAGAAGGTAGCCATTCTCAGTATGGCAGACGGTACCCCGTTCGATATGGACAAAATGTATAAGGTAGCGGTGAATTCTTATCGCGGAAACGGTGGCGGCGAATTGCTGACAAAGGGGTCCGGCATCTCGCAGGATGAACTGAAAGAACGCATCATCCACTCTACGGACAAGGACTTACGCTATTATCTGATGCAGTACATTGAGCAGAAGAAAGTGATTGAGCCGCGTGCGCTGAATCAGTGGAAGTTCATTCCCGAAGAATGGGCGGCTCCGGCTTCCAAGCGTGATTATGAGTTCTTGTTTGGCAAAGTTAAAGAATAATTCACTATCTTTGCGGCTCAGAATCTATAGTATAAGTTTTTGGACGTGAAGCAGAAGAAAAAAATTATAGGCGCATTGAGCTTGCTGGTACTGTTTATTATGTACCAGGCAAGCATCACCGCGTTCACTCACGTCCATTATGTGAATGGGGTGATGATAACGCACTCGCACCCTTTTCATGGCACACACTCTCACTCCCAGACTTCCCTTCTGGTCATCGGGCATTTGTCGGCATTCTGCTCTTCCGGGGTGGATGTGTATGAGGTTCAGCACCCGATGCGTCCTTTGCTGGCCATGCTCAGAGCCAAACCGGCAACACCTACTGTTAAGGGGGAAGTGATACGTACCCTTTCCCTTCGCGCTCCTCCCGCTCTTTTTTCATAGTCATTAGGTTTAAAAACGCCTGGATTTTTTGTATGTAGATACCAGGCATTTTAGTCTCGAAGTCCGGCATTTCAGTGAACGAAGTGCGGCATCTCGGATGATTATCTTTTTTCAGACTTGAATTATTTTTTTTATTTAGAGCGCTAATTTGATGAAACAATACATTTTGGCGTTGGTACTTGCAGTGGTAAGTGCCAGCGTAGCTTTTGCCGTAAATCCTATAAAAGAAGGCAATATGATTTCCGGCCATGTGATAGTGAAAGGTACGGAGGAAAATATACCGTATGCCACGGTTTTGATTATCGGCAGTGGTCAGGGAACGGTTTCCAATGAAGAAGGACAATTTGAGTTCCGCAAGCTTCCGGCGGGAAAATACAAGCTCCGTGTGTCGGCAGTGGGCTACAAGACCCAAGAGAAGGAGGTGACGGTGAGCAAGGACTTTACTGCCGTCATACATTTCCCGATGGAAGAGGAGAGTTTCATGACCGATGAAGTGGTGGTATCCGCCAACCGCAACGAGGTAAGCCGCAAGGCAGCTCCGGTAGTTGTAAATGTGATGAGTACCAAATTGTTCGAGATGGTCAACTCCACCGACCTTGCCAAGACACTGAACTACCAGTCGGGCTTGCGTGTGGAGAACAACTGCCAGAACTGTGGTTTCCCCCAGGTGCGCATCAATGGCTTGGAAGGTCCGTATTCGCAGATATTGATAAACAGCCGTCCCATCATCAGTGCATTGAGCGGTGTGTACGGATTGGAGCAAATCCCCGTGAACATGATTGAACGGGTAGAAGTGGTGCGTGGCGGAGGCTCTGCCTTGTTTGGCGCCAATGCTGTGGGAGGAACTATCAATATTATAACCAAAGACCCCATCAACAATTCCTTTCAGGTATCGAGCATGTTCTCCAATATGGACGGCAAGTCCTGGGAGCAATATATGGGTGGCAATGTGTCGCTGGTTGCCAAAGATAACTCTTACGGCATTGCCTTTTATGAGAGTTACCGCAACCGCAACCCCTACGACCGCGATGGCGATGGCTTTTCCGAACTGGGCAAGCTGAACATGAATACTTTCGGCTTCCGCGCCTATTACCGTCCTACGCATTTCAGCCGCATCAATCTGGAATACCATACCACCAACGAACTTCGTCGCGGAGGCAACAAATTCGATTTGCAGCCGCACGAGACGGACATCACCGAGCAGACCAAGCATATCATCAATAGCGGAGGCGTGAGCTATGATTTGTTCTGGAAAGAGTACAAGCATAAGATTTCGGCTTACACCTCCATCCAGCACACCGACCGCAACAGCTACTATGGTGCCCAAAAGAACATGAATGCCTACGGCAAGACGAAAGACCTGACCTGGGTTGCCGGCGGCATGTACATGGGCAATATGGACAACTGCTTCTTTGCCCCCGCCACCTTCACCGGCGGACTGGAATATCAGAACAACTCCCTGCACGACATCATGACCGGCTATCATCGTGACATGGAGCAGGATGTCCGCATTGCCAGCGCCTTCGTGCAGAATGAGTGGAAGATGAACGTACTGACCATGCTGGTCGGCGCCCGCCTGGACAAGCACAACCTGATAGACAAGCTTATTTTCAGCCCCCGCGTCAACCTGCTCTACAAGCCGACAGATGATTTTCAGGCACGCTTGACTTACTCTACCGGTTTCCGCGCTCCGCAGGCATACGATGAGGACTTGCACGTGACGGCAGTAGGCGGCAAGGGAGTCCAAATCAAACTCGCCGATAACCTGAGTGAAGAACGCTCCAACAGTTACAGCGGTTCGGTGGACTGGACTGCCCATCTGGGTCACTGGCAGGCAAACATCCTGGTGGAGGGTTTCTATACAGACCTGCGCCACGTCTTTGTGCTCGAAGATATCGGCAAGAACGAAGTAGGGGATGTCATCAAGGAGCGCCGCAACGGAAACGGCGCACGCGTATATGGTGCCAATCTGGATGCGAAGATTGCCCATGGCAAGGAGGCGCAGTTCCAGCTCGGCTTCACGGCGCAGCGCAGCCGCTATACCCATGAGGAAGCCTGGACGAAGGTGGACGGAGAAGACCTTACCACCAAGCGCATGCCCCGTACACCTGATTATTACGGGTACTTCACTTTCTCCTCCGCACCGGTAAAGAATTTTGATTTCTCTCTTTCCGGTACCTATACGGGAAAGATGATTGTTCCGCACTACGCACCGGAAGATGCTCCCGAGGGTGCCTTCTGTAATATCACTTCAGACCGCATGGAGCATACTCCCCAATTCCTGGACCTGAATGTGAAGTTAAACTATACTTTTGTGCTTCACGACCATATCAAGCTTCAGTTGAATACGGGTGTACAGAATATTTTCAACAGTTTCCAGAAAGACCTGGATAAAGGGGAATTCCGCGATGCGGGTTATTTCTACGGACCGACGCAGCCGAGAACCTTTTTTATCGGTTTCAAGATAATGAACTAAAAGTTTCTATTTAAGAATTTTTAGAGCTAAATTCCGCAAAATAGTCCTACATTTGTCGCCAAAGCACAAAAACCATGGATACTAAGAGAATACGGAATGTAGACATTTCCCAGATACATCATTTGCCGATGATTGATTTCATCGGCAATGATTTTGCTATTTTTAATGATATCAAGGACATGCCTTTGAGCTCTTATCCCACCCGTTTGAATGCTGCTTGCCTGACTGTCTGCTTGAAAGGGTGGTGCAAACTGGAACTCAACCTGCAGCAATGTGAAATGCGGGAAGGTATGTTGGGTATTATTCTTCCCGACCAGATTGTTCTGCAACGCGAGCGTTCCGATGATTTTTCCGGTCTTTTCATTGCCGTCTCAAGGGATTTTATGGATATGGTGATACCTACCATGCAACAGCTTTTCCCTATGTTTTTCATGATTAAGGAGCGGCCCTTCGTTCACATCACTCCGGAGGAATCCCAATCGTTTCAGGAGTATCACTCTTTTCTTTGGAGCAAGGTGAAGCTGAAAGACAATCCTTTCCGTAAGGAAATCACTCAGGGGTTGCTGTTGGCCCTTTTTTATGAGATATATAATATCTATCAAGGACATGTCATCCAGGAACGCATTCCCAAAAGCAGGAAGGAAGACTTGTTCGAGCGCTTTATCCGTGCTATTTCCGAGTCCTATAAGGAAGAGCGCAGTGTGTCCTACTATGCTGATAAGATGTTCCTCACTGCCAAGCACCTTTCCACCGTAGTGAAGGAAATCAGCGGAAAGACGGCGGGCGAATGGATTGACAGTCTCGTCGTTTTGGAAGCCAAAGCCTTGTTGAAGTCTTCCGAGCTGAGCATTCAGGAAATTGCAGACGAGCTGCACTTTGCCAACCAGTCGTTCTTTGGCAAGTATTTCAAGCATCACACTGGCATGTCACCTAAAGAATATCGCCGGCAATAGGTTCAATGTGACGGAATAATGTTTATTTTTGCGGTAAAGATTTACCCCCAAAATAAACTATCATGGAAAAAAGAGAAATTGACCTTACTGTTTCCTGCTATGGAAAGGTGAAAGGAGTGAAGTATGACGTTGTCATCCTACCTTGGGGAGCTACGGAGCCCCATAATCTGCATCTGCCTTATCTCACTGATTGTATTCTGCCGCATGATATTGCCGTAGATGCGGCTGCACTGGCTTTGCAGAATTCCGGTGTACGCTGTATGGTGATGCCTCCCGTACCTTTCGGTGCACACAATCCGGGGCAGCGCGAACTTCCGTTCTGCATCCATACCCGCTATTCCACCCAGCAGGCCATTCTGGAAGACATAGTTGCCTCCCTCTATGCACAAGGCATGCGTAAGCTGATTATTCTCAGCGGTCATGGCGGCAACAACTTCAAGGGAATGATTCGTGACCTGGCGTTTGTGTATCCCGATTTTCTGATTATCGCTGCCGACTGGTTCAGCATCGTCCCTCCCAAAGACTACTTTGAGGCTGTTGTCGACGACCATGCCGGCGAGTCTGAGACTTCCGTCATGATGCATTACCATCCCGAGCTGGTGAATTTGGATGAGGCCGGTGACGGGGAATCCAAACCGTTTGCCATTCCTTCCTTGAATGAAAAGGTTGGCTGGGCTCCTCGCCATTGGGATAAGGCTACAGTCGACAGCGGGGTAGGGAACCCCAAAAAAGCTTCTGCCGAGAAAGGAGAACGTTATATGAAACCGGTGGTGGAGAAGTTGTCGAAGCTCTTTACGGAAGTCGGTCAAGGAAGTCTGTATTGATGTACTTGGCTTCCGGCTATATATAAAAATAGGCAATAACCATTGTGGATATTGCCTATTTTTTTAGTGCACCCTAAAAACTAATCTCTTTACTCTTATAAAAACTAATCTTTCTCTATTTCGAGTACAAAATTAGAAGGTTTTTGCGGGTTATGAATTGACATAAGTCAAAAATCTCATTCGGATATTATTTTTTCAAACGTGCCCAAAAGCCCTTCTTTTTCTGCCGGACTGGTTCACTGTTTTCGCGAAACAGTTCTTCGTAGGTCAGCCCGTCATGCACCATGCGGTAGATGCTTCCCCAGTCAGGCAGTCCGCCCAGGTTGCGGTCATCGATAAAGAGATCGGCTTTTACTTTGCGTGAAAAACCGATGTGTGCGATGTCTTCTTCCGGATAGTCCCGGTTGACGGCATAGAATTCCACACCCCGTTCCCTGCACCATTCCACAGCTTCCTCCAGGAGTTTCCCTTCACGTACCGACCATAAAATCAGCCGGTGACGCTCGTTTATCAGCATCTTCAGCGTAGCGGTGGCAAAGGGAATTTCTTCTCCTATCTGGGGATAGCGGTGTTCTACAATGGTACCGTCAAAATCAACGGCTATGGTCATAAATGAATAGCTTTTATTGGTTTCAGACTGTGGAAAAAATTATCCTTGACCGCCTGTGGTGCCGCCGGAGTGCTGGCTGACCGGATTGTTTGAATATTCTTCCTGATGTCCCGTGTAGCTTTTCAGCTCTACTTTTACGTCTTTGCTCTGGTTGCCTACCACTACTTTAAAGGTATATGTCTTCACGCGTACCATGCGCTTGCTGCCATACAGCAGTACATGGTTGCCACTGACACTTGCAGTCAGCTTTTGTTCAATTTCATAAGAACCGTTCGTACCTCCCTCTTCAGTTTCAATGTAGTTGTTGATGTATGTGGCCAGTGCATCGGATGCTCCTGCAGCTTTCAGCGCTTCAGCCGGAGAAACGGTATAGTCCCATCCGTTCTTGATTTTAAGGGTCAGGATGATGTTTTCCAGCGCATCGTAATCTCTGTTCTCAATCTTGATTACCTCGGCTTTTCCATTCACTTCGTTGTAGCCGTCTGCTACACTGGCGGCAGCTTGTTTGGTAAATTTCACTCTAGGTGAATATTTGCCGGCTATCTTCTCGCCTTGCGGAATGGTAATGATGTAATTGTTATTGTTGAATCCTACGGTTTTAGCAGCGGCTCTGGTTGCAGGCGCCTCGCTGGATTCCACTTCCATGTTTTCCGGATCAAAATAGCCCAGGTTGGCATCAGTCGACGGATTGGGAATGGCAATGATGATATCTTCCTTGGCAACAGCGTCAGCCGGCTCTGTCTTGATGGCTACGTTATTTACAGAAGCCTTTGATGCTTCCGGTTGTGTGGAAGTTGCCGGATTGGCCTCACGTGCCTCTTCAAACACGACGGCTGCAATCTTGGTGTTTTCTTCCGTACCTCCGGTGGGTATGTTGATGGTGGCGGCATTCTCCTTTTCCGGATTTTCTATTTTCGGAGCCTCAATGGTGCTTCCGTCAGCCTCCTGCATTTCGCCGAATTCTATGGTTGTTGACATTTTTACATTTACCACCATCAGGCTGTGGTTGGCTGTTCCGTCTGTAAATTCTGCTGTGGCCTCGTAGTCATCATGTCCTTCAGCTGTTACGGTGAGCGTGTAGATGCCGGTTTTGTTCACAGTCAGTGAGTATACGCCTTTTGCATCGGTTGTGGCAGAGTATTCGCCGCTTTTTACGGTGGCTCCTGCCAATGGACCGTTGGCATCGGTAATGGTACCTGCAATGTAGTAGGCTGTTTGACTTCTTAGCGGGTCTTCCACTTCTTCATACTTCTTGTCGTCATCGTGGCAAGATGTAAGGACTGTTGTGCTGAAGGTCATTGCAAACATCAATGCACCTCCTAAAAATAAACTTTTCTTTTTCATAATTTTCGTCATTTGATAAAACTAATCTGTTTAAATTATACTTATTTCGATTTTTCTTTTTGCAGTTCCTTTATAAGGAAATAGCGTATATAGTCCGGCTGGTAGAAGTTGCTGCTTCGGTTTTCGTTAGGGCGTGTACTGTAACTTTTTCCCAGTTGTTTTTCTATGTACTCTCCATCTGCCACCATGCCGTATGCCCATGCAAAGTAGTCAGCCGGTTTTACTCTGAAGAATCCTTTTCTACTCCATTTTTTTCCCGGCAGGGGGATGGCAAAATGAAATCCTCCGTTTATCTCTCCGTCTGTACAAAGGGCATACAAGCCGATGGCATACTCTCCGAAGTGCCGCGTACAGTCTCCTCTCACTCCATAATCACCGTAAATATATCTTCCTGCTTTCAAGTCGAACTGCAAGTTGAGGCGTGGTTCGTAGTACGAAGCATTCAGTGAGGCATTGATACGCTGTTTTCTGCCTATATACCAGCCGTCTTCCCGGGTGATGGCGGAGAAACCGGTGGAGCCTGCCGTTCCGCCCAGTTCCCAGCGTCCGTTGTTGGTGCGGTATTTTATTTCCAGTTGTGCACCATATCTGTTGTTGGTGAAGTTACCCACCGTCATTTTCCCGAAGATGTTGTGCCTGAAGCGTACATCCTGCGATAGAGCTATGATTCCCGGTCTTATCCGTTTCATCTCTCCACTCAGATTGGTGGCTACGGGCAGTATCACTTGTGCGGTCATTTTCCCACCTTTCCATAGAGCCATTTCCACTGCCGGATTCAGGTTGATGGCATATGTATACAGTTCGTCAAACGTATTGTTCTCCAAAAACAAATCGGGGTATATCACCAAATCCACCTTCCAGGCAGACGGCACTTCTTCCTGACCGGCATTTTTCAATGCCTTCATGGCAGGATCCGTATCTACTGTAATCCCCATTTGCTGATATACTTGTGTCAGGCTAATTTCTCCGTTTCTGTATGCTGCCGTCAGTGTATCCGGCAGATTGATGCAAAGCCTGGGAATCCGGTTTTCCAGTACCACCAATTGCAAATCGCCCTTTGTCTCGCTTCCCAAGCAGGCATCTATGGCTTTGCCCACTCCGGTGTAGGTACTTCTATATACGTTGTTCTCAAAACTTACAGTGGTTACCCCTGGGGTCTGTGCACATTGTATATTTTCCATTCCGATGGCTTTCAGGCTCTCTGTCACTTGAGCATCTGCCATTGCAGAAATGCCACAGAACCATACTGCCAGTATCCACTTCAAACTGTTTTTTCTCTTGTTTTTCATCCTATTCTCCAATCCCTAATCCCTCTCTTAGTGCAACAACCTGCATTCATACCGTATTCCTCCCGATATGCTGTTGAATTCTCTGGTAAACACATGGATGGAGAAATGCTTCCATAATCTGGCGGCGGCTCCCACATTGAAACCTTCCGAATCATATTCGGCCATGACAGTCATTTCCCGGCAGAAAGTAGGAGAGTAGCTGATACCTCCGAAAGGACCGTCCTTTATGCTGTGATCATTCAGTGGGATGTAGTAGCCTGCTGTCACAGCAAGACGGTCACCTTGGGCAATGGAGAAGCCTTTGGTAAGAGCGCCGTAGACAGTGGCAAAATAGTTTGTTCCGGTATTTTTGAAGGGGTCGTCTACACCTATTACTAGACTTGGCCGGTATTTCCCTTCTTTCAATGGTCGTATACGTGCAGTCATCGACCGGTCTTGCTGGAAATATCCTCTTTTCCCGTCATATCGTCTGGTTTTCAATAATGTGCACCGATAACTTAATTCCACAAACGAGAGGAAGGTCATATTCACGAAATAATTTCCGGTATTGAAGTTGAACGGTGTCATGCCGTCCGGCAGATAATTACCACCTCCCATAAAGGTGCCGGCTTCCTGCATGTCTGCTGTGGGGATATTCAGTTGCCCGGTATTCCCCATGGAGTATTGCGCTTGTGCTTTGAGGACACAGCACAATAGGCAACAGACCATAAGTCCTTGTCTAAATTTCATACTAATTTTTGATTTTGGAGCGTTGTTGTCTGAAGAGTTTAAAGTACGCTACGCTACTGCCTGCCACATGGGGGAAGAGGTTCGTGGTGGCGTATAGATTACAAAACGTGGCAAAGTTACGTCAAATATATCTGATATACAAGAAAAATGGGGGAAAATTATATATCCTATACTAGTAGTAATATTCTTTGCTTTGTTATTTTATATAATGGACTAATCAAGGATAATGAAGTAAGACTTTTTTGTTGAAGTGTAATGTTATAGCAGCATTTTATGGATAATATGATAGCATCTCATATAAGTGTCCAATCATAAACTGTTTTCCAAAATAGTGATACTCTACTCTGAAAATGAGTATATAAAAACTAGCCATAATAAGAAAGGGGGATATGATGGAGATTTGGTATAGTTCATTGTAAAGTTGGAAAATTTATTTTAGACTAATAATTACAGAGTAGTTACTTCTTTATATAATTAATAAGATTATTTATTAGAGTATTGGATGCTTCTAAACCAAGCTGATGAATGCATTTTAAGTCTTTTTTTAATAGATATTCTTTTAGTTCTTCTTTATTGTTAGCTACATAGGCATATCCAAGTTCTTTCATTTTTTTGGATGTAGCCAATTGGTGTTCGTTTCGGTGTTCACCTAAGGCTGCTATACGTGGAAATACGATAATTGGTTTTCCTTTTGTCATTGCTGAAATTATAGTTCCCATACCGGCATGAGCTACTATTAAACGAGCATCATGACATAATTTATCAAATTCATCAGGTGCCAAAAAATCAATCGTTTTAATATTTTTAGGTTGATATCTTCCTTTGTATGTTTGCGCAATAATGAGTTCGTTTGACATAGGAGCGATCTCATCGAGGATTTTAATAAAGCGATCAAAAGGGGCTTGTGTGCCTATAGTGGCAAAAATCATAATTTATAATTTAGAAGTTTAACCAAAGATATTTCCTGCAAAAATGACCTTATTTCCTGCCAAGCTTGGCCATTGGGTGTAGATACGTGAAGCAAATTTAGATGCGATTCTTCCACTGAATGAAATATGTTCAACATTAGCTATACTATCTATCCATACTGTACGTATACCGCAAATTTTTGCCGCAAACAGACACACTAATCCAGGGGCTGCTCCTGTTGTTATTACTATAGAAGGCTTTTCTTTGCAAATAATGTAAATAGAATGTAAAAGCTCAGGAAACATCTTATAAAAATCCCAGCGGCTAAAGTCGTTCATTGAGTAATAGACTCTTCCTTCAACCATAGTTGCACATTTTTCATGAGTAGACATATATACTACATCAAATTCTTTCTCTAATGCCTTAGCAATGCGTAGTAATTGCACCCAGTGGCCCCCGATGGAAGCCACAGCGAACACTTTTAATTTTTTTCTCATTTTTGAAGTCTATTTTTCTCCAATTCGAGTATATGAATACCCTAATTCTTCCAATTCTGTTCGATTCCAAATGTTACGACCATCTACAATGATACGCCCGGGCATTATCTTTGAAATTACATTCCATGTGGGTAAGCGGAATTGACGCCATTCAGTCATGAGTAAAAGTGCATCCGCACCATCCGCACAATCATATAGGTTTTCTGTATAAATTACTGTCTCACCAATTCGACGTTTACATTCCGGCATTGCAATAGGGTCGAATACACGAATCTTTGCACCATCCTTCAATAGTTTATCAATAACGACCAGAGCCGGAGCTTCACGCATATCGTCCGTTTCGGGCTTGAAGGCTAAACCGAGCACAGCAATAGTTTTATCTTTTACGTTACCTATCAATGAGATTAGCTTATCATAAACAATAGATTTCTGTTTCTCATTGACGTGCTCCACGGCTTCAATTATTTCCATATGATAACCATTGTCAATGCCTGTATGTATAAGTGCTTTTACATCCTTGGGAAAACAAGACCCCCCATAGCCGCAACCTGCATACAAAAACTTCTGGCCGATACGGGTGTCTGCACCGATACCTTTGCGCACATGGTCTACGTTTGCTCCTACACGTTCACAAAGGTTGGCTATATCGTTCATGAAACTGATGCGAGTAGCTAACATCGCATTGGCGGCATATTTGGTCATTTCTGCAGAAGGAATATCCATAAATATTACACGGAAGTTATTGATTAAGAAAGGTTGATACAATTTTGTCATTACTTCTTTTGCTTTCTCACTTTCAGTACCAACTACCACACGGTCAGGGCTCATGAAATCTTTGATGGCAGCACCTTCTTTTAGGAATTCGGGATTGGAAGCCACATCGAAAGGTATGGCCACACCTCGTTTATCCAGCTCTGCCTGAATTGCAGCTTTCACTTTCTTGGCAGTACCGACAGGTACTGTGGATTTTGTTACTAAAATAGTGTATTTGTTGATGTTTTGGCCGAATTGTTTGGCTACGGCCAATACATATTTCAAATCAGCAGAACCATCTTCATCGGGAGGTGTACCTACCGCAGAAAATACTACCTCTACATTATCGAGCACAGATGGTAAATCGGTAGTGAACATCAATCGGCCATATTCTACATTTCGTTTCACCAGTTCTTCCAGGCCTGGCTCATAAATTGGCATTTCTCCATTATTCAGTTTGCTAATTTTGTTTGCGTCTACATCCACGCAAGTTACAGTGGCTCCCATTTCTGCGAAACAAGTACCTGACACCAGACCTACGTAGCCTGTGCCAACAATTGCAATATTCATATTCTTACTTTGTCTTTTTGATTAAACCTGATAAATTAACAGCTTTTCCCATACGTAACAATTCCTCATCTGTAAAGAAACTCATATGGCAAGCATTACATGTAAATGTCATCTCTCCAAAATATACTTTGTCGTTAGACTCATATAAATCTACTCTTACAAGTGGAAAATCTTCCGCTAATTTCTCCGCATATGTTATCATTTCATCCAAATGTTTAGGTTTGGGCACTACTGAACCATTTCGATAATGTTCTGGAATAAGATCCTTTCGTATAGTCCAATTGGGTAGTTCATAGTAATTATAATCTGTAGTATGCTTCTTAATATTTCTGTTCGTGCAGCACATACAGCTATATGCCTTACCATTCATGCACCATATCTTGTAATCGATTAAAGAAGATGATAATTTGGGGTCTTGTTCGAGTAGTTCCTCTATTACAATGCATCTTCTTATTTTTGTATAATGCATTTCTCCTGTTAGGTATCCGTATGGCTCAGCTATCCATGATTTGAGCTCTATTTTTGTTTTCGGTATATCTAATAAGGTTTTGTCTTTTACAATTTTTACTGTACCAAATCCGTTGTTGGACTTAATGACGAACTTGTTAGGCAAAGAGTTAAAGTCAATGTCGTCAACGTCTTCATAATGACCATATAATTTGACCAATAACTCACCACATCCTTTTTTTTCTAAAAACTCTCTTACTTTATATTTGTCAGCGAGATTTGTCCATTCTGAAGTGTCAGAATTGAAAAGTAGCCACATCATTTTTTCATTAATATCTTGTGGGTTATTAAGATTAGGCCACTTTTTAAACTTTCTATAGTATAGAAGTTTGCATGTAAAAGTATCTGGTAATAGTTTTGTATGTACCAATACTTTACATATCTTGTTAAGTTGCTTCGTTATCATAAATGTTTGTTTTTATTGTAATTCTAAAAAGATATGTTTATGCAAGGATTCATTTTTTTATTTTATAATCTATAGGTATTCAGAATGTACTGTAATCTCAAAATTTGCAGGATTCAATTTTCTTCAATATATAGATGTGCTGATTCAGCCAAAAGATAAGATTGTGAACTACACTTTTTAAATAGTTATTATGCTCATAATATTTCTATTTTAGACAATAACATTTGAGTTATCACATTATTCACATCGTATTTTTCGGCTTCCTTTTGGCACTCTATCGCCATTTCCGACAAATTATATTGGCCATTTATACACTCTTCCATCATATCTGCTAATGCGGTGGTATTATGTATAGGTACAAAAAGTGCCGTTTTTCCTTCTTTCAAAAATTGACGATTGTGTGCCCATTCAGAAGCAATGATAGGAACTCCCGAAATGAAAGCATCTATGAAAATGCCTGCAAAGCCTTCTCCTTTCCAGTAGGTTGGAAATAGCATCATATCGTATGTGGAAAGCGTATCATATCCCTTACTCTCACGCAAATTCAAGAAACCTTTATAGTTCACATTTGCTAAAGTGGTTAGTTTGCTATTAAAGACATTCTCATAACTTTCCGCTACTTCTCCATAAAAGTCTATTTCGTATTTGTCCGTGAGTCCTTTCTTATTTAATGTGTTAGCGCATTCTATGATATAGTCACATCCTTTCTCTGGCATGATTCGAGATAAAAAAACGAACCGAAGTTTATTATGTCTTTTCTCTACTTGTGGCATATATGGGATGGGCTTGAAATTGGGAACTTGTATTACATTTTTTACACCAGCTTTTGTTAGCTGTTCGACCATTATATTACTCTCAACCAAGGTCCAATTCATGTATCCTATAACTTTGCTGTCAAAAGTGCCATTTTGAACTTTATCTCCAAGACTTCCGCCGATGACCCAGTGAATAGTGTGTTGTTTCCAACTCACTGTCTTCATCACTTTCATCATTGGATAGACATTTTGTGTTGAGGTACAAAATATTAAAGATGCATTACGATGAAAAAGAAGGGCATATAATAATTTAACCAATACCCATGGATGGCTTCTCCATTTATAGAAATCCATTACAAGACATTTAATACCATTCTCTTCCAATTTATTTATCATTAATTGATTTTTCATAGTCTCACCACATACAGCAGGATGCTTGTGATTAACCCAGCCTATTATAATAGCTTCTTTCATTGAACATGATATTTTGAATGATTACTTAGCAATTTTCCAAGAATCATTTTCACAGACTCTATACTTTATTATTTTTGCAGGAACACCGGCAACAATAGAATGACTTGGCACATCTTTTACAACAACAGCATTAGCCCCGATTATTACATCATTGCCAATGAATATAGGGCCTAAAACTTTTGCACCTGCACCAACCCACACATTATTTCCTATTGTTGGTGCTCCACCATCATTCCATCCTATAGTGACTTGTTGGTTTACAATGCAATTAGTCCCCATTTTTGTACAATAAATTATAGTACTGAATCCATGCATAAAACGTAGTCCTCCTCCTATTTCGGATTTGGAACTAATATATAGATTTATATGCATGCATGTTGGGTGCACAAGATATCGTAGAAATTTGATTTTTGTATATTTAAGTCGATAATCAACTAAAGCTCTGAATTCTGCAAATTTCAAGAAAAACATAATGAATGTCGATAAATTCATTGGTTTGTTTTTCCATTTACACCATATGTTAAAATCTTCTGCTAATTTTGAAGGTAAACACATTTCATTTATTTATTAATTTGGATAGAACATCTATATAGCCATGCCCGAATTTTAAGTCGGGTTCCATATAATTTCCTTCTCCCCATTCATTCCAGCTTTGAAGAAAAAGAATCTTATGTTCATAGTCTTTATCTTTGATTAAGTTTAAAGCCTTTTCTACCATCTTTCCAAATAATTGTGGTGTTGAATTATGCCATATGTTATTTGTATTCTTCCATGCGCGAGGACTGCGGTCAAAATTGGGTATAATGGTGGGATATACATCTTCTCTTTTGTCATCCTTTACATAATAGTGCTCGATAATTTTTGAGTAATTTATTCTAAGCACATAATTAATATGTAGCTTCTTCTGTAAAAAGCGTTTTAAATAATATATTAATGGAGACTCTGACTTTACTTGAGCGCCATTGGTACCTCGCGAATTTACTGCATCGAAACCTAACGAACGTATGTGATCGTAGAAATATTTTGATGTGTTGTTTTTGTCAGAGAATATATTGACTACTTTCCCTTCTGCATTGTGCATCCTGAAATTTTCAGTTATGCCAACAAAATGGAAGCCGTTTAAACCTTCTTTTTGGGCTAAACTATTCCATAATTCTTTGAAATGTGAGAAGTCTACAAAATCTTGTGGCGCAAATACAACGAAAAGTAGTTTACTATCAACCTTTATATATCGTTTATCCTTAAATGCTTTTAGATATTTGTAAAAATGATTGATGTGGTCCTCGTCGCCAGGGTATGTCATTTGAGCAATAACTGTTTGCTTAAACTTTGTTTTTGAAGATGTCCACGTTCTGGTAGACCATGTATGGTTGGCCCAGCCTAAGCAGAAAGGAAAATCTGGGTTGCCACTTTCAACAACGTCATTGAAAGGTCTTTCTAAAAGTTCTTTTCCTTCTCCAAACCAATAGTGCCAATAACAGAAGCCTTCTATTCCTGCTTCCCTTGCCAGTTCTGCTTGTTGTTCTCGAATTTCAGGTATACGTAAATCGTAGTAGCCTAAATCAGCAGGAACTCGAGGTTGATAATGTCCTTTAAACAATGGTTTTGCCTTTCCAACATTCGTCCATTCTGTGAATCCTTTTCCCCAATATTTATTATTCTCTTCTATTGGATGAAATTGTGGTAAATAAAACGCTATTACGCGAGCTGATTTATTGTTCATTTTATTGTTTTTATATGTGGATATATTAGCATAATTAGTTTCTTTTTCTGTCATTGTATGGATACAATGGAATTCTGTTTTTTCTGCTATTAATACCTAACGGTGAATTGATGAGGTATAGTATGATTAAGCCACATAGTAAATCTAAACTGGCACTATAAACTTTGTAAGTATAGCATGTAAAACCGGTAATACAAAGCATACCCCATACATAAAGCCAATATAAGTGGTTGGATGATACTATCCTTTTTCTATAGATTCTCCTAATAAGTATAAATGAAATAGTGAGAATAAATGGGATGGTAAGAAAACCAAAATCAGAAAAGATATCTCCTATAAATGTATAAAAAATGCTGGGCGAGATACCGGTTTTGGCTCCCCAGTAATTACGTCTCTTAAACAAATCGACAAATGTGTCGAGGCCGATAGCATCTTTAAAGAAAGCAAAACAATTATCACCTTCTGTATAGGCTTTAGTATGCCACATGTATTCATTGAAATTTAAAGTGCCTTCTCCTGCGTATAATGAAATCCAACCCAATATTGAAACTGATTGAGCTCCCTCGTTTGTGCTATACCTTGCTATCGTCATAATCGCAAAAAGTAAAATAAAAGATGAAAAGATTATAAGAGAAAACACTTTAATTTTTCTCAAAATTTCTCTATCTTGTATATAATTGCGTAATAAGAAAAATGATAATACGGCATTTAATGAAGTAAAAACCACAGCAGAACGTCCAGAAAGTGATAGTGTATAAAGAACTGGGTTTATACATCCTATTATTAGAGCAGTCAATTTGTATTTGTTTATATTTCTTGTGCTAATATATAAGAAAAGTAGAAACATTGAACAATATTGAAACTTGAGATTAATTGAATTACAGATTTTTCCTATTGGAGAATACCAATTAATTACTTTTGTTTTATCTAAATCACCAGACATTTTCTCGGCATAAATATCTGCTAATTGACTTGAATTGTCAAAATTATAAGTATTCAATATATGGATGAAATTCTCTATAAAGGGAAGAATAGATATGATACAAAAAAAAGTAATTACTTTTTCAAATATCATTTTATTCTTGATTTCAATGACTGTTGTTTTATCATTAAAACAATTAAATGGTATACAAGAAATAGCAAGGCACAGAACGAAAAATATATAGGGCATTAATGTAATATTGTTGTATTTTTGTGACTCGATATAAAAAATCACAGAGAAAATTGACGAAAATGTCCATACTGAAAGGATGTAGCAAAAAGAGGCCTTACATTTGAATAAGAATACTGATACAAGGAATATAATTATGCACAGTATTGAATACAGAATTACGAGTTGCATTTTGATATAACATTAAAAGCAGTGTTGAAACAAGATTTTGCTATTTGATGAGCTGCTTTTGCATATTTTTTCAGTTCATCTTTGGAAGGCTGTTCACTTATTATAAGGTGTTCGAATTCTTTATAGTCAAAGTTTAGAATGGCTTCTTTTGAGTTAAAATCCAAAGAACGGCGTTTGATTTCTAAAATATCCAATGTTCCTGCTATTTTATGCTCATAATTCAATGCAATTACAGGAATCAAATTGTTTATACCAAAAATGATAGAATGATAGCGGGCTCCTATAATCATTTGGGCACTTCGGATAATCGATTGTTGAATGTCAGAACTATAGGTATCGGATAAGACGATTATTCGTGATGAATATTTCGACAGATGCTGAAGTCTTTTAAAATATTCATAATCGCTCTTGTTGGATAGATATAATTGAGGCAGCATAACGATATTATAATCTGTTTTACATGCAATTATCTCTATCATTTTCAGATAGCTTTTGTCAATTGATTCTTGAGTCATATTACAAAAGGTCGGATGCCATGTCAATTGATTAGGTACAAAGACTACGTATGGCTTAGAGCTTACCTTGGATTTTACACTATCAGGTGCCTTGACATTGGGGACATCCAAAAAAGCAGAATCAATTGCTTTAATATAAGAAATAGACAGCGTATCAGCAAGATCCATGCTTTTCGCATCACGCAAAGATAGGAAATCTACATTTTTTAGAACAGTTTGTGCTTTTGAACAAAAAAACTTCTGAAGTATATTTTGAGGATTGAAAGGTCCAATAGAGCGTGAATAATAAATTATTGGTTTTGCTAAGTAGTTACAAAGTTTCATAATATAAAGATGCGACCAATTATAGAAGCCGCCTAAGCAAATGCCACCGGGTGCACAGATAACAATGTCAGATTCTTTAATATAGTTTGCTAAGACTCTATTCGAACGAATTAGAAAACTCACAATCATAAGATTGCTGCAAATTGAAAAAATACGTGATTTACGATAACCTATATCCGTATTAATATTGATATAAGTATTATTGGGGTTATCGACACGTATTTGCTCTATTGTACCTTCTTTTATATTTTCAAGTACTATTGTTATCAGTGCATTGGGAATACTATTGTTTATAGTACGAATTAAGCTACGGTGTGCAGCTTCGTCCCCTCTATTATAAACTGGTTGATTTAAAAGTAGAATTTTCATTTTTTTGCTTACCTATTAAAAATGGAACATATGTATTTATTATTTTTGAAAATCCTAATAATATAAATGACTGTACAATACATATAATGAATGCTGACAAGTATTGGCAATCATAAATACTATTTATGTGTCTAAACAAAAGCATGGTTAATGCCAAGGCTTTTCCATTAAATGCAAAAAATACTAATGAATTTCTTCCTATTTTCTCCAGAAAACTTAAAGGAAATAAATTGGAAATTATGTATATTGTAAACATTCCCAAAAGAGACAATATGATGAAAAAAGCAGGGGAAGAATAATAATTATAAGCAAAATGAAACTCCATATCTAAATTCAATTGCATAACTAATGCTATAAAGATGTAACATAGTAGTATGGCAATTCCAATAGCACTATTAGAATATGTTTTTATTTTATATCTTGAAGTTAATTCTTTGAAAACATTTCCAGAAATGAAGAAAGATAAAGCAAATAGTGCGATATCACAGTAATACGGCATCATTTGCGAGTCTGTATTTTTTATAAGATAGACCGATGGCAATAACGCAATTGCGGTTAATATCTTATATTTTAAGTTTTTCATATAAACATGATACAATAATATATAATATAACTGGACTGCTATTAAACAAGAGACAAACCACAAATCATATCCATATAGAATCCTTAATGTACGGTGTGCTACCAATTCAAAATTTCCATTAAGTACAGATTCCCAGTTATCTTTTCCAATGAAAAGAATAAGGAAACATAATAGAAAATATGGAATAATCAATGTTCTTGTCAATTTGAAAATATCTTCCTTAAACGTACGACATCTATATAAATAGCCGGAAAGGAAAAAAAACATTGTTAGAAAAAACGGTGTATATACCATCTGTATATATGGGTGGTGTAGTTTGCAATGTGCTAACAAAACACAAAAAACGCATATGCCTTTTGCATTATCAATCCATCTGATTCTTTCTTTCATTAATTCTGTTGTGATATGAGAATTTTGTTTACTGATAATCTTGTTTATTTGTCACAGTCACTTCAAAAAATAGCCCTCAAATAGATTTCTTATTTTATTGTGAAAATATAGCATTCCGCATCTTAATATTAGAAATCGATACCAATTGTTTTGACAAATAGCTCTAAATAGTTTTGTCTTATGAGGATTGGCGTTGTATTTAGCTTTTCTATCTATGGTTCCTTTCTGGGAGGCTATGACTTGTTTAAAATCAATTTTTGATAAAAATATATAGGTGTCATCACGACATTGTGCCAAATATGCTTCTCCAATCATAGAAAAACAAGTGACTAAAGTCTTTCCTATAGTTTCAGTTTTTATACAATCTTGTAGCCAAGGGTCAGCAAGGGCGATATCGCAATTTTTGTTCAATGTATCTTTGCACATAAAGCATTTCGGTCTAATGAATAAACGTGAATGAAAAATCTCAGTCCATATAGATTTATTATTGGGTATTTCTATCTTTTTAGAATTGTTTGTTTCTATTTGAATGCTGCTTGGCCATCCGTTGCCTCTGTATTGCAGTTTTTTGATATTGTTTATGTCAATGCCTTTTTTCCGCAATAGATATGTTGTTGCTTCAATTGTTTGCTGTGAAGAGCATGTAAGCCCTATAATTATTACTTTATGGTTCTTCTTTTCTACTATATTTCGTATGCCCCTTGATTGGCAAGGTAAACAAAAGCATGCAAAATCACCTTTTATCTCATTTATATGCTTTTTAATAAAATCTATTAAGTCTATCTCTTGATATATAGATCCGCTTATTTCATAGTCGTCATAAGAATGGATTATTAAAGGAGAATATCTTAATGTTTGATTGTTGAACTTAAAAGAAATGGCAGACTGTATAATGTCTTTATCGAACAACCATTTTAAAAATGCACTGCCAACACCTCCGGATGTGGCACTGTAGCGAACTTGAGCGTCTGCTGAATAACCTAAATATGACTTCATTCTGTTATTTAAAATTTAGTCGAAACAAATATTTCCAGCCAAAAACAACTGAATAGAGTTGAATCTTAAAAACATTGTAATAAGGCGGAATCAGAATGTTAGCTAAACACCCACTAAAAATGAGCGTAATTATAGTAACATAAGCAGCCCCAATAGTTCCATATTTAGGTATAAGTATGTAATTCAAGCCAATACAAATAAAGCAACCTAACATATTTCTGATGAAAGCCCACTTCTGCAACCCTTCCATTATTATTATTTGGCCTGCCGATGATGATAATGCCATCCCAATTGTTTTCCAAGCTAATATCTGAAGGATTGGAACAGCTAATGAATACTTTTCTCCGAATGTCAAATAAATTAGCCAATGCGAGCAAACTGAAGTGAATAATGCAAGTAGGATTGAAATCCAAACTGTTATGCTTACAAAAGCTTTTTTCTTGTTTTCGTATTCCTCCTTTGTGCCGGTTTCTCTTACTTTAACAAGGAGTGGAGTTATTGTTTGGGTTAGGACAGTTGGAAGAAATAGAGTCAAATCAAGAAATTTGCCGGCTGTTGCAAAATATCCAACGGATTCATTATCTATCATATTGCCTATCATTACTTGGTCTATCTTTTGGTATATTACTACTGCTGCACCTGAAAGGACTAAAGGGAAAGATTGTTTTAAGAAATAGGGTACTATTGATTTGTCATATTTCCATAACGATATGTTCCCTATTGTTTTTTTGTATGACAAGCAATAACCACTTGCAACGAGGAAGGTATCAAACAATGTAGCAATGATAAAGTATTCTAAAGGGGCTTTTATAAGAAGGAGAACTATTTTTATAGATGCCCCTATGATGGTTCTTGCTATTTCGGATTTTACAACATATTCGTTTTTGACAATAGATGTGAAATAATTCCGGACTAAATTGAAACAATTCGAGTACAAGGTCAACGAATAACAAATAATCATTAATGCCGTAAAACGATCTGCTTCAAATATCATTAGTGTTACCAGAATTACTAAAAATGCCATGGTAGAACATACAATTCTAATGCGTAGGCAAGTCCCTAATATAATATTTTTGTTTTCAGGCTTACGGGATAATTCTCTAATTTCGATGTTGTCTAGGCCAAAGGTAGACAAGACACTGAATATTGATACATAGCTAATAACATAATTCATTAGGCCATATTGTTCTGGCCCTAAATATCTTGCTACAAGAATACCTACCAATAGAGTCCCTGCCATGTTTACAATTTTACCACCCATGGCCCAAGCTACATTGGATAATATTTTTATTGTATTACCTCCGATATTTTGCTTGATTTTCTTAAATCTGACAAATGGATTCATTGTATTTGCTTTCGATTTTTCTAATCCTTTTTCTTGTTTTTTATTTAGGCTACGCTAATGAAAGAATAGTCTTTTTTATTGGGGCAGCTATATGTAATTATGATAATTAACATTGCGGTGAAGGTGCTTTTTTAGTTTTGAACTTTGATTTGAGTACTTACGGATATTTACTTTTATGCCAGATCTTCATCCTCCAGATAATTCTTACTTTTGGCATCTGCCGTATATCCTCCCATACGTTCCCAGTCAGTTGAACGATGTGCTTTTTGTGGGGGATTGTAGTCTACATATTCTCTTTCAGTACAACATTGCGCAGCTTGTACAAGCCGAAGCATTTCTGTTTCTCCAAGCATTTTCAGATTTCTGTAGAGATGTCTTTTTTCTTGTTATAGTACAATTTTGCAGCTTTATAATATTTTTGTGGCAGATTGAGGGAGAAAATGGCCCTCTATTGAATTTAATAGTAAGTAAGCTATTTTGAAGTGGTATATGCCTTTCCATAAGTCGGTCGAGATACTTTGTTGGTTATAGATTTCTTTGGCATATCAGTTATATCCCCTCACCTCAAAAATAGTGGGCACTCTTGCTTTGAGAACAATATCTATAATCAGAGATAAAAGTTAAAATGCTTACTCTTGTTCCTCCCCAAGAAGATCTGAAAGTTCGGTCATAAAAAGGGAATTGGGATACTTGATTTTATCCACTTTTCTCCAAGCTTTCTTGTAAATGTCTTTTTTGTTTTCTGCAATTTTTTTTATAAAGTCAATATAAACATTGGTTATCAATGAGGTTTGTTCGTTTTTCTGCAATTTTTGAATATGAATAGCTTCTCGCTGTTCAATAGAAAGAAAATCGGTTAAAAATCTGGAGGCCATTTCTATGCCAAAATTTTCTAATCTGGGCGTTTCTGCCAACTCTTCTGCCAGCTGTGCGTAAATCTTTAGAAGACGAACTTCAAAAATGTTGATACGTAGTTTTTCCATGACGTGTATCCAGGTGTTTATGTTGTGAACAACATCGTTTACATACTTTTCAGCATAGCTGTTGGCATAGTGTATCGTATGATTCTCTATCAGATTAGAGCATATCATTTTAAAATAGTAAAGATTGAGATAGGGGTCTTGGGGTTTGTTGTCCTTTTTTATAGACAGCAACAGTCTTCTGATAAAAATGTCAGTAAAACGCAAGAACTGAAATACGGCTGTTGATTGGTATTTATTATCTCTCCATTCATTTGTCTGTTCTGAAAATATAGAGTTCCCCAAGGATGATTCCCTAAACGCTTCTTCTCCAAAAGCTCTAAATACCTCCAAATTATATACAAATTCAGTTTTTGTAAACAAGAGTGTCAAAAAGGGGGAATCGTCCAAACGATATTCGATATCCTGATTTCCTTTATAATTGAGGGGGCCTTTCAAACCCTCTAATAAGTGGGAGTTTTTTTGCCGTATCATTGTTCTGAAATAAACCTCTACTACATTTTTGAAGCCTACAATATTAGCATTTATGCAGCGATGTACACATTTCAAAAAGAAGGTGGAATCGTGTTCTACTGACTTTATGACAAAAGTCTTATTCAAAATCACTTCGTTAAAAATAGCAGTTTCAATAGGTGTATTCTTTTTTTGTAACTTATTTTTTGTTGGCTGTTCATCATTCCATGGAGATTCTTCTTGGAGGGCATTGTTTTGTTCATTATAACTCTTATTTATCTTAGTGATAAGTTTTTCTATTTCTTCCAAATGATATGTTTGTAGATACTCTGTTAGTACATTGATATTGGAATTGATAAGACTTTTATAATAACTGATTAACTTGGCTTTGTTTGAAGAAGGAAAATGTCTGTAGATTGCTATTTTCCATATCAACAGAAAAATGAAAACAAGTGATAGTATATACCCCCATGTAGCAGCCATGGGGCTTCCTTTTATCATGAGGCGTTCAATGTATATTCCTCTTTGCTCATACCACGGAAAAAAGATGAAATAGTTGATTGCTATCATTATAAGAATGTATGTTATGATAGAAAATCTGCTGAATTTGTAAATCCAAATCATTTTATTATTAGCTATTGCCGTAGAAACAATGGCCAATAGAATAGTGATAAGTACTAAAAAGTCGCTGCTTGTCATTAGTGGGTGAATTGGTGTATTTGAACATTCTTTTTTTTGTAAACCCATATGTTTCTGTTTCTTTATTGCTAAAGAAATGAATTCCATTTTTTCCTAATTGTTTTTTGTTTGGAATGACACTAATGTCACCCTTTTTATGAGGAATGCACAAAAGTACGTCAGCTAACAAAGTGCGTCAAGTTAGAAAATAGAAGGGGTATCCATTTATTATACTAATTTGGTTTTTTCAATATATTGCTTCCATTGGCATTCTCCCAATCCGATATATCTTGATATAATTGCGTTTGAACGAATGCCTCTAAGCGGAAACATGGGTGCAATCTGTTCCGAATGCTATTTTCGTTTTCTTGCCTATGGATTAAGTCGTTGATTCTGAGATGATGGCAGAAACGTTTTATGAAATCATGTCCATTAGTCAGTTCATATTCACAACAAGGGGAGTGGTCTCTTTGAAATGATTCAATGTCATTAGCTGTAATAATTCTGTTTGGATTGGATTTCGGAAGAATTTGTGTATGTATATATTCGAAATCTTTTAATTGCTCGGAAGAAAGCCCTTCAACGCTAAATGTCTTGAAATTATATTTTAAATGCTCACAGTAGTTGTACCATTTAAAATAGGAAAGAATATTTAGTTCTTGAAAGATTTGTTTCCATAAATCTTCATTGTATGTTATAGCCAGATTTTCAAATATCTCCTGACGGGTGCTTTCGTTTTTCAGGCACATCATTTCATAATCGTGTGCATCAGCGTAAAAGATATTATCCTCTGTGGGAAAAATGTGGCATAAACGGGCAAAATCACTGTCTTTGATGGCAATATTCTTTATCTTTCCTTGCAGGCAATTATAGACTTTTCTAAAAGCTCCGCAACCGCCACTTGTTTTAATTTCGCTATTCGAATCTTGAAAGAATTTATAGTAGAACTCTCGGTCGTCTTTTCCTTCCACCAAGATTAATGTCTTGTGAGCTTTTGAAGGCGTCTTCCATTCCAGCAGATACTGGTTGGCTGTTATTATAGGATTATTTACACTCTGCAAATTCTGCATGGTTGTTCTCTTCGTTGTTTGTGTATAGGTCACAGGATATATCCCAATGTTCGTTGATGAAAGCAGGGGAGTGGGTGGCTATAATAATTTGGCATTTTAATTCTTCTGCCATTTTCTGATAGTCTTCAAGCATTTGGCTGACCCATGCCATGTGTAATGAGTTTTCGGGTTCATCAATTAGCAATACGGTACGCATATCAGTCGAAAAAGCCAATTTGTAGTACAAGATAATCAAATTTTGCTCTCCGCTGGATAATTTGCGGAGTGGAACTTCTTCCCCTTTATCGTTTATTACGCTGACCCCTTTGACTTCATTTAATTTGATTTTCTTATTTGAAAGGACTTTGCCTGAGACAAAACGGTCAAAAAGGGAAAGTTGCTTATAGAATTTATCAAATGAAGACATTTTTTGCTCCATATCATCAATGTAGAGTGAGAGCACATTTTGTAAATGTTCGGGATATTCTTCCAGAATATCAATTTGGGGCATCAATCCGTATTCTTTGTAATTGTTGATTTTTGCTTTTAATTTTGATAGCTTTTCTTGAAATTCTGCCTCTTTGTATTTATTATATGTTCCTTCTACTAAGCGTTTGATGAATGTGCTGTCTATTTTTTGGCTTTCTGATGCGAACTCCATTTGTTGCTTTGCGAACTCTTTTATCAGTTGTGCGGCAATATCGTCGATTTCAAATTGATTTAATAATCTTCTTCGTCCATCATAACCGGAATGTTGTGTAGAAGCGATAATCCGTTGCTCTTTTATAAAAGAGCATTTCCGCTCTTGCAAAAACATCCGGATATTTTTACTTTTTTCCAAGATAGAAATATCTGAATCTATATTGTATTCTTTGTTTAACAGTTCTTCTATATCATATTCTTCAGTCTGTCTGTATGACAGGGTAGGGAGGAGCTGTCGCCTTAAACGGAGTATGTCTGAATAAGAAAGAGAAAATTCTTCTATATAAGCTTCATCACTTTCATTGGCGTTTAAACGGAAAAAAACTTTTTCTTTTAGTGAAGCGGGCGTTCTGTCTTCACGATTGTTGTCTTCTGCCTCGATTCTCTTTTTTTGTATGGATATATTCATTCCATTTCGGAAGAATATTTGAATTTCCTTGAATTTCAGAAGATAGAAAAACCAAAAATTACAGGTTAGTAGATTATTGATTATTTTTAAGAATGTAGTTTTTCCATATCCGTTAGGACCGGTAATAATTGTTACGCGCTGATTTTCCGGAAATTGAATATCATAGTTGTAAGTGTCATACAATTGCCGGATTAGAATGCGTGCTATCATATATTATATAGTTTTTGTAAAGTAGTTTGTAAAGCGTCGCTTACCGTACAAGCTGTATCTCTGTATATGTTCTTGTTCTCTTCGGAAGTAACAACTGCGGTGTAATGTGGATAGTCTGTTCCTTTGCTGCGGTTGTTTCTCCAATTCATGGGACGTAGATTCTCTATGTGGTTTCCACCTCCCAGTTCTTCAGGATATACATGGTCTATTTCCCATCCCAAAATATTGTCGGTATCTCCATAAGCTTCACGGGAAATCCATGCTCCGGCAAAATCCTGACGATATAAACTCGCATTATATCCGTCTACGATAATACCTTTTTCCCAAATCCTTTGAATCGCTTCAGGAGTTGTTAAATCAGATATATAATTATTTGCCATTGTAGTTTTTTCTATATTCAACGTCCAAAGGTAGATAAAGTTTTTTATTTATCTTGTATTAGATTCTTTTTTTATTCTTTTCCTAATCCTTTTTCTTGTTTTTTCCCGAGTTGACACCTGTGTCACCCCTTAAACATAAATATCCGTTACGCGCGCGAGACAAATTATCAATATAACAAACCAGTATCGTTTGTGTGTGATAAATATTAGCCTATAGAAAGTATTGGAAAAAGGGTGCCACAGGTGTCAAGGCCTCGAGTGAGGTTAAGGTTTCAAGACTCCCGTATGGATTCTATAATTCCTCAAATCCCTCTCCAGGCAATCTGCTACCTCTTTCTCAAAGCTCTCCTTTTCTTGTTCGGTTTTAGGGAACGACCGCCAGAAATGCGTTACGGCATGTATCTGGTTGATGTTGTTACTCAGCCCTTTTTTAAAAGGTTGTAGGTTCTGGTACTCATCATCGTTGCTTGGGCGATGGTCTCATTGGTCAGATGTCTGCCGTTAACGAGCTGTTCTTTCTGGCATTTGCTCAGAAAGGCTCCGAATGCCGGTGTCACCGGCTCTTTCTTTGTCATGTTGACTCTTTTAATTGTTAAACAATAATAAAAACAAGTGAAATCATTTCCATGTAGTGGAAACGACCGGGCTTGTATATCTGGGCACTTATGCGTTCCTTCGCGTCGTAATTTTAAACATAAACAAAAATCAGTAAATTATGGAACACCGCAATATCAGCCTTTTCAGAGGCTATTCGGACACAGAATCTGTAGAAACTTCTCTTGAAGAAGTAGTCAACATCATTAAATGCGACGCTGCCCTGCGAGACCGCACTGAGAAACATCGCTACTACTTGCAGCAAGACCTGCGTAGGGATGCCGACCGCGAGAAGTCCGGCTGTTCCTGCTTCGCCGTTGCCGTCTGCTTTGAAGGTGGGAAGACCCGCGAACATATCTGTGCCTGGACCGGCTATACCTTGGTCGACCTGGACCACATCGCTCCCGAGCGGATGGCTGCCACGTTGACATTGATTTGTGCCGACAAGCATACATTGATGGCCTATACCACCATCAGTGGGCATGGCATCCGCATCATCTGTCGCATCGATGACCTGAACAGAGTGGAAAAGGGAAAAGCCTTCCGGCAATACGCCAAGTATTTCAATCAAGTCAACGACTACTATTCCTGTCTGGTGGGCTTCGAAAGTGACGGGCAGTGCAAGAATGCTACCCGTATCAGCGGACTGGCTTCCGATCCTCATGTATATTACAATCCCAGTGCCGCAGCCTTTGTTCTCCAAAATAGTCCGATTGCTCCCCAACCGCAGGATAGCGCTTCCGAAGTTGTGCCGGCAAAGCGTAACAAACGTTTGGAGAAGGCAGTGAAAGCTGCCGAACGCCTGCTGGAAGAGGAGGGAGTGAGTTATTGTGAACATCATCATAATGAGTACGTGATGCGCATGGGTTATTTGCTCAACCAGTACGGAGTGGCCCGGAAGACAGCCGCCGCTTGGGCAGCGGAGCACTTTCCCGACTATGACGGGGATGTGGCAGCTGTCATCGGCTCCTGCTACGCGAATACCGGGGAACATGGCACCCGTTCCCTTGTCCGCAGGGGAGAGGACGATGAAAAGTTTGCCACGGTGGCAGATATCGAGCAGTTCCTTTCCGAACAGGCGAAGTTCCGCAAAAATACGGTGAGCGGCAAGTTCGAAGTCCTGATGGCCGACTGCGGAGAGGAGTATGCGGAGCTGACCGACCGCTACGTCAACACGTTGTGGAGCCGCATGAACAAGGCAGGGATGCTTGCCCGCATTGCGGACATACGTTCCGTGCTCGATTCGGAGTACACGCCGCTTTTCAATCCCTTTGTAGCCTATCTGGAGGGGCTGCCTGCTTGGGACGGTACTACTGACCCTATTGCCCGTCTGGCTGCCGGCGTACATGTGAAGGACGACCAGAAGCTTTTCAGCATCTACTTCAAGAAGTGGCTGGTGGCCACCATTGCTTCGCTGCTCGATACTAAGGTGGTGAATCATGAGATTCTGGTCTTCATCGGTAAGCAGGGCATCTACAAGACTACCTGGATGCAGCGTCTGCTTCCTGTCGAACTTCAGCGTTATTTTTATGTGAAAAGTAACAGCCGGCGCGTCAGCAAGGACGACCTTTTTACGCTGACCGAGTTTGCACTGGTATGCCTTGAAGAGCTGGAGGAGATGACCTCTGCCCAGGTCAGCCAGTTGAAGGCCATCACCGGCATGACAGACGTGAACGAGCGTGCCGCCTACGGGCACTTCAAGGAGAGCCGTCCGCATATTGCCAGCTTCTGTGGCACGAGCAACAACGTCACCTTCCTCAACGACCTCAGTGGCAACCGCCGTTGGCTTCCCTTCGAGGTGGATTCCATAGACAGTCCTTTCGATTATCCCATAGACTATGTCGGAGTGTATGCGCAAGGCTATGCCCTCTGGAAGAGCGGCTTCCACTACTGGTTTGAGCAGGAGGAGATTGATGCCGTGAATCTTCATAACCGTTATTTTGAGGTGCCCTGCCTGGAGCGTGAGCTCGTTCAGGTTTACTATCGCCGCCCCATGCCGGGCGAGGAGTGTATGTTCTTGACCAATGCCCAGATACTGGGACATATCAACATAGGTATCCGGCAACCCTTGAGTCCCACGCGCCTCGGTCTGGTGATGAAGCAGGAGGGCTATGAGGCTGTCCGTTCCGGTGGCCGCCGTGGTTATCGGGTGGTCGAACTGAAAGGGGATGAAATCTACCGCAACCAATGCGCCATGGCGCGCTATGTGGGGGATTGATTCTTTCACGGTTTTCCTAAATACCTGAATATAAGTTCCACCTGCAGGGAGGTGAATATTTTCTGGGAGCCTTTGTAGCCGGTATGCCGCAGGGCTTCGTCCAGTTCCAAATTCAGCTTCATCCATTTGGACAAGCGGTTGAGTGCGGATGCCGGTGAAATGGTGGGGGCGTATGCCTCTGCCAGTTCACGTTTGTAATAGGGACGGACGGGCCACTCTTTGCCGGGGATATTTTCGTAGTCTTCAACGTACTTCATAAACAATGCTTTAACTGGTTATTACACTGTAAATGTACGGAATTTTTTCTGTATACCCATTGCCGGAACCCGGTATAATCTTACCTAATCTCACATTTTCCCACATCCCTTCATATCACTTCACCGCATCTCTTATTCTGCCCGGAGGTACGTCGTATCTTTGTTCTGTCAGACGATGAAGGGTGAAGATTAGTAATCGTGACGCGCGAAGATTAGTAATCGTAAGCCCCTGGGATTAGTATCGTCTCCCTATCTTTTAATTTTTAACTTATAATTTTTAATTTATGATTAACTACAGTATCGTGATGCGTGGCAATCCTACCGATAAGACGGTTGCCAAAAAAGCGTACGCAAGTGCGCAGTATTCGGAAGTGATGGACATCAACCGCTTTGCCGAGCATATAGCCAGTCATGGCTGCGTGTACAAGCGTTCGGATATCGTTGCCATCCTCACCATGTCCGTGGATTGCATGCGGGAGCAGTTGCTGGCCGGACAAAAAATCCAGTTGGGCGACCTGGGGAGTTTCTACATCAGCATCAACAGTATCGGCGCGGCTTCTGCCAAGGAGTTCAATCCTGCCATCCATATCCGTAGGCTGAATGTGAACTGGACCTGCGGCCAGCGTTTTGGAGAGCTGCTGGAGGAGGCGGAATTCAATCTGGTGGCAACCCGAAGTGCAGCCTGTGCCGTGGTGAAAGCCCTGAAGGCCGGAAAGACTACCGTGGACCTGACCGGAGCCACTGGCGGGGGTGAAGATGCCGGTGGAGGCAGCAACCCGGGAGGCGGTTCGGACGGAGACCAGGGGGAAAATCCGTTAGGATGAAACGAAAAGACAAAAGAGAGAAAATAAATATGTTCTTCTGTCTAAAAAATGCAGCTAACCATAGTATTTAATTCCTTAATTGCAAATTGTTATGAGTGAGAAAACAAAATCAAAATCTGTATGGGGCATTGTCCTTAAAGTGATTATTACCGTGGCCACTACATTGGCCGGAGTGTTTGGCTTGACTTCCTGCATCAACCGTTAGCCGGATGAAAGCAGGCAGTTTCTATCAGAACTATCGGGAGGTAACCCTCCTGGTAGTTCATTGCAGCGCTACGCGCTGTGACCGTCACTTCTCGGTGGAGGCGCTTCGCCGCAGTCATCTGGCACGGGGCTTTGCCGATATCGGTTATCATTTCTACATCACCCGTGACGGCGAGGTGCATATTTGTCGTCCGGTTCATCAGATTGGAGCCCATGCCACCGGCTGGAACGACAAGAGTATCGGCATCTGCTATGAGGGTGGGCTCGACGAGAATGGTGTCCCTGCCGATACACGTACCTATGCGCAGAAATGCTCTTTGCTCGACTTGCTCCGGCAGCTGAAGACCGACTATCCCAATGCCCGTATTTCAGGGCATCGGCAACTCAGTTCCTCTATCCATAAGGCTTGTCCTTGTTTTGACGCCAAAAGCGAATACGAGACAATTAAAAATTAATTTTCTCCACGTATCCTATCGGCATGTCCACATGTGCGCAGCCCAGCATATCCAGCCGGACTGCCACTTTGCTTTTTCCTCCTATCATGACCAGTTCTCCCTCCAATCCGGCAAGGGGGCCTTTTATTACTTTCACGGCATCACCTGCTGCCAGAGGTGTACTGCAAATCTCTACAGCCTCCGGGCTATAATCCAGCATAAAGCGGAAACGTTCCATCTGTTCCTCGGGAATGACGGCGGGACGGCTTTCACCACGCAATACCATGTATCGGCTGATAGCTTGTAAGGTAAGCGGCAAAGGGCGTTCCTGCGGAGTGACATGCACGAAAATCATCATCGGGATGACCAGACGGTCCACTTTTTTGCGTCGGTCGCTCCATTGGCGTATTTCGCTTTGTATGGGTAAGTAATATTCCACTCCCATAGCTTTCAGCCGTTCGGCAGTCTTCTTTTCCAGACAAGACTGCACGTATGCCACCAGCCATTGGCGACGAGGAATAATATGAGGGGTGATATCAGTATGGTTCATGTAAAATCCTTTAAAGGTGTATTTCTATGGTTCATAAATAGTTGAGGTTCGGGCGCGCTACGCGGTCGCCTGTCACATTGGAGGGGCGGGGTTAATTAAAAATTAGAAATTAAAAATTAGACACTCGATTATTTACTCTCAACTCTTAATAGCTAGTCGCTAACTCAACTGTATCCGTATTTCTTACCGTAGCCGTAATACTTTCCGTATTTACCATAGCCGTAGTAATAACCGTATTTTTTCTTCTTCATATCGATTCCGTTGACTACTGTGCATAAGTTGGGGAGGCGATGATGCTCCTGAAGCTCGTTGATGAGCTGGTAATCAGTCTTATGCGTATAATCTGCACGACAGACGTAGATGCTGGCGTCCGCTACGCGCGAAAGGATGAGCGTGTCGGTCACCATGCCGATAGGGGCTGTATCCAGTACGATATAGTCATATTCTTTGCGTAATGTACTGATGGTGTCTTCCAGTGACTGGCGTGCCAGTAGTTCCGTAGGATTGGGTGGGATGGGACCGCCCAATAGCAAGTCAAGGTTGGAAGTTATGCCGGAAGGCTGTATCAGCGCATGCAAGTCCGTAGATTGAGGAGCAGCAAGATATTGCGTGATTCCCTTTTCTTTGTGTGAAAGATGGAATATCTTGTTCAATCCCGGTTTGCGTATATCCAATCCTACCAGAATGACCTTTTTGCCGAGCAGTGCCAAGCTGACGGCAAGATTGGAAGCCATGAATGTCTTACCTTCACCGCTTATGGTGGAGGTGACGAGGATTACTTTCTTGTCCGGGTCACCCATGATGAAGAGCAGGTTGGTGCGCAGGCTACGGAAAGTTTCTGCCATGATATTATTGTCGTTTTCGCGGACGGCGATAGTCGGTGTTCCATTTTTACCAGCATCGGTAAGAGGTATGTCACCAATAATGGGGACGGTTGTAAGCTTTTCCACGTCGGTGTGCCCTTCGATACGAAAACGGAGTAGGTTGAGGAGGTAGATGATGCTTATGGGGATGCCTATACCGATGACAAGAGCAATTATGTAAATTAGTTTGCCTTTAGGAGAGACGATATCGCCAGGGATGGGCTCTTCGATAATCCGTCCATTATTGGCGGTGGCGGCCAGTGTAATGGCATTTTCCTCACGTTTCTGCAACAACATGATGTAAAGGGTGGCTTTGATTTCCTGCTGGCGGGAAATGGTCATAAATTCTTGCTCTTGCTTGGGGGCATTGCTGATGCGGCTTTCGTATTTGCGCGATTGCCGGTCGATATTGTTCCGTGTGATTTGCAGTCCTTTCAGTACACTGTTCACCGTAGTTTTCACATTGTGGCGCATGGCTTCGATACCCGTATTTAGATTGATAATGGCGGGGTTACTTTCTGATGAAGTGCGGAGCAGACGCTTACGCTCTACGACGAGATTATTGTATTTCTCAATGGCAGATGCCAGGTTGACATCGCTCAAGCCTACATTGGCAGGGATGACTTCGTCATTATTGTCGGGGTTATTGATATAGTCGCGTAGATAAGTCACTAAATTGATTTGAGTGGCGTTTTCGGCATATTGCTGTTCGTATTTGGAGCTTTCCTGCAGGGCAAGCTGTGCATCGCTGCTGAGGTCGGTCAGACCGGCACGTTGTTTGAATGCCGCCAACTCATTTTCAGTCGTACCCAGCTCGTTGTTGATAATGCCTATACGCTCTTCAATGAAGTCAGCGCTTTTCTGTGCTACTTCATTCTTTTCGGTGTTGGTGTCTATATTATAGACTGCTATCAAATCATTGATGAAGTCAATGGCCCGCTGTACATTCGTATTCTTTAGGCTGACAGCTGCAATAGTACTAGTTTTAGAAGTAGGCTCTATGGTGAGGGCAGAACTGTAGCCAATGGCTACGGCAGTAGGTTTGCTGATGGTGACTTTTAACTTGATGGGTTCGGTCGGGATTGACAAAGAGTCTCTGCCCGAGATGGTGATTACACCGATGGGAAGCGGCAGAATAGCGGGGAGTTTGTCAAAAGACTTTTGTGCTTTCTGCTTCTCGTTGTCTTGTGTGTAACTGACTTCGGCAGACAGTTTGCCGAGTGTATCGTAAGTCAGGTCCAATAGAATGTTTTCATCCAGTTTATCTGCCTCCTCGGCAGTCATGAAGACGTCAAAGGGAGTATCTTTATAAAGTGGAATATCGTAACCGAATGGCTGTTTTTGTGCTATGTTTATATAAAGATTCAGGTGTGATACGACTTTCTTGATGAGCGTGCGTGATTTTAGGATTTCCACTTCATTGTCAAAATTGCTGGTCATGGAAAACATACCGAAATCCTGCATAGCGGCTAAAGCATTGTTAGCGCTCTTCTTATTGTCATCTTCTTTAATAAGTACAGAAGAGGCTACTTCGTATACAGGAGCCTGATAGCGTAGATAAATGAAGGCGAGAGCCATGCATATCAGTATACTTGCAATAAACCAGGGCCAGTGGATGACATATTTAAAAAAGAGGGCTTGAAAATCTGTCTTTTCCTCTTTCTCATCAAAAAGGTCATCGTATAAATCTTCTTTCATCGATATGTAGGGATTAATGATTAGCGTTTAACTTTTAACTTTTAACTTTTAACTTTTAATTATCTTGCTATCGTCACAATCAAGCTTGCCAGCGAAACGAGTGTACCTACTACGGAGAACCAGATGGTGGTGCTGTTGCTGATACTGGCATTTTTAGCTTTGGTCTTGTTTGGAGTGACATAAAGAATGTCATTTTGTTGCAGATAATAATAAGGAGAATGAAGGATATTTTGCTCATTTAGATTCAAGCTTATGATATTCCGCTGTCCGTTATTGTCTTCGCGGATAAGCTTGACGTTACTGCGTATACCGTAGACCGTCATGTCTCCTGCCATGGCGAGTGCCTCAAAGAGATTTACTTTCTCGTTGTTGATGGTAAATGTACCGGGACGGTTCACTTCTCCGATAACTGATATTTTGTAGTTGGACATGCGTACGGTGACGATGGGAGTCTCTTTGAGGTAAGGGCGAAGTTGCTCACGAATCAGTTTTTCCGCTGCGGTTTTAGTCAATCCGCCTATCTTTAATTTACCTATGACGGGAAAGTCTATCTCACCTTCATTATTGACCAGGTATTGCTGTAGGGTGGGCTGTGATGTGACATAGGTACTATTGGCTTGAGCCACATTGATAGAGGTCTGCATGGTTAGGTTGAACGGTGCCGCTGCTTGCGGGTCGCTAGTGTTGACCGTGATGCTCAACAGGTCTTTCGGCTGAATGCGTGCATCATAGAGGGTATCCTGCTGGTTTACTTCATTAATGACAATTTCCTTATAACCCTTATCTGTAAGTGATTCGTAGCTTTGCAAATAAGGTACTCTTTTATAGGATTGGCAACTTGCCAATGTAAATGCCACCATTAGGATAGTTATGCTTTTCTTGTTTTTCATCACTATGTCTTTTTTATTTTAATTCTCATTTTTTTATTTTAATAGGCTTCCTTCTCGCCCCGGACGGCATTTCTGACTGTCTTGTATATGATGTACAAATCCAATAGGAAAGTCCAGTGTTCCAGGTACCAGACATCACGCTGTACACGTCCCTCCATCTGCCAGAGTTCTTTGGTTTCACCACGGTAGCCGGTGACTTGGGCCCAACCGGTGATGCCGGGCTTTACCAGATGTCTGACCATATATTTGTCGATAAGGTGTGAATATTCTTCAGTGTGTTTCAGCATATGGGGGCGTGGCCCTACAACGGACATTTGTCCCAATAATACATTGATGAATTGGGGAAGTTCGTCAATACTGGTTTTACGGATGAAATCTCCGATTTTTGTTTTGCGCGGGTCATTGGCTGTGGCTTGTAGTTTGTCACTATCTATGTTGACACGCATTGAGCGAAATTTGTAACACCAGAATTCTTTTCCGTTTTCTCCGCTTCGTTTTTGTTTGAAGAAGATGGGGCCGGAAGAAGATAGCTTGATGGTTGTACCTATGATGATATAGACAAAGGGAAATACGGTACAAAGGAAAGAGAGGGAGAAAAAGAGGTCGAAGGCTCTTTTCAGCAGACGATTTTCCATTTGTGTCAAAGGTTCCTCACGGATAGTTAGTACGGGAATATTGCCGAACAGCTCGAAGTGCATGCGGCGATGCAGGTAATTGCGGATATTAGGCACACTGTAGAAGCGAATCAAGTGATTCTCGCAATAGTTGATGATAGGAACTATCTCATGACTGCGTGCAGAGGGTAGACAGCAATAGACTTGCTCTATATGATGTTGCTGTAAATAAGTGACGACTTCTTTAGGTTGACCTAAATAGGGGATACTTTCAGGAAAATCATTGGAGGGTAAATCGCAGAAATAGCCGCTAATGCGGAAACCGGTAGTAGGATCTCCTGCCATTTCTTGATAAAGTTCGGCCATATTCTTGTTGCTACCAACCAGAACGACAGTACGTGAATTACCTCCATATTCCCTATATCTTTTGAGAAGATACCGAAACATAAGTCTATAAACAGCAAGACAGATAAAAAATATACCATAAAAACAAGCGAAAAAGCGGAGTGAACTGGTGCCGATTTCCGCTAGAGTAGCCAGACTTATAAATAAGGCTGCGTGGAAAATCGTGTTGCGGAAAGCTCGACGTACAATTCGTTCTGGTCGTACAATACGTTCATGCAGTACGACGCCATTGGAGTAATTGCAAAGTAGATAGACTAGATTCAATAATACCAATAGCTGGGACAATGAATGTGTAAATTCATTGCCCAGTGTTTGGTAGTCAAAAATGTGATATAGCGAGATGAAAATGATGTTCAGTAAGCATAAGTCACCAAAGATAATGACGAACTTAATCACTTTATTGAAATGGAGAACTTGTTTCATAATTCACACTAATTCAATAGCTTTTTTCTTTCTCAATGGTATTGAAAGAGAAAAAACTGTTCATTCTTGTTTGTTTAATAATTCTCTTACTTACAAGGTAATGGATACCAATACTCTCTTACTTACAAGGTAAGAGGTGGTATTTTATTTGGAGAATAATCTTATAAACCAGCCATTAAAAGGTATTTTACATTAAAAGACTATATATGTAATTAAAATGTAAAACGATATTTTATCTCATAATTAAATTTAATTTTTGAATTCAAAATGGGGGCTTTTATGTAAATATATAAGACTGAAATACAAGTGGCTGCAATGTGTCTTATATCTATATATGAGATAAATATGAATTAAAAAATAAATCTATTTTTTTTGCGATTGTAGTAATCTTTTTCATATCTTTGCAGCCACAAAACATATTCTCTTACCTTGTAAGTAAGAGAATAAAATTGGATAATAAAAGTACTCCTATACAAATAGGAATACTTTTACAAATTCTAGTTTTTAGGGTTTTTTCTTTTTGTTTGGATGGATTGTTGCAATCACTTTTTTATTTGCTTTACTCATCGCATTGTTGTCAAAAGAAGCAAGGTAAACGTGAGTTACCTTTTCAGAAGTATGTCCTAAGCTTTCACTAATCACAGAAATGGCCACTCCTTCGTCTTTGGCAGTGGTGGCCCAGCTATGGCGGGCTACATAAGATGTTAATGGAATGCTTAACCGTAACATCTTCGAAAGTGTGTGTAAATGTTGGTTGTAGAGCCGTAAAGCACTTTTGTATTGTCTGTAACCATCTTCCCCGGTTAGTGATAATATCGGTAGCAAATAGGGGGAAGAGGCGGCTTCGTTTTTATACCTATTTATAATCTGTGCGGCATACGACTCTATATGTACGGACAATTGCTGACGGGTCTTATGGCGGTAATAATAAATGGTATTGTGCTTGACATCCGTTTTGCGGAGATGTACAAGGTCTACGAACGGAATGCCTCGTAAGTAAAAACTTAACAGAAACATGTCGCGGCTGAAACGCAAGGCGGGTTTCTTCTCCAAATCAAGATTTACCAAGCGCCGGATTAGTAAAGGAGAGATGGCCCGTTTGGCGGTAGGCTCATAGCCAGTGAATACATAGGCGAACAAATCGTCTATACTGTGTGTGAATGGAATGCCTTGTTCGGCAGCTTGGTGAGAGATGGAACGGAGCATACGCATATAGGTGGATATGGTATTATGGCGCCGCCCTTCGCCGAGCAGCCGGTCTTCGTATTGCTTGATGAGGCTGGGGGTGAGATCTGCAAAAGTGATGGAACGGTGGCCGATGAAGCGGAAAAAGCTGTTCACTGTACTGGTATATATACCGGATGTACTGTATCGTCCGGCTTGTTTTGTCCGCTGTATCAGGGAAGCGGAAAAATTATGTATAGTATTCATAATCTGAATTTTAATATTTTAAATACATATAAAACAACCTTGAGCATGAAATGATTGTATGGCAATCAATGCACGCTTAGGGGAGAAATGGTAAAATTTCTATATAAATTCAGATATGTATTCTCCGGGCAGACAGGAGGAGGGTTACAGTATGCCCGAACGTACCCGACTCAGTGTTTCGGGGGTCATCAGCAGATAGGACGCAATGTGCGACAAAGGAGCCCGCTTGATGACTTCGGGCTGATGTTCCATGAGCTGGTTATAGCGCTCGCGTGCAGTCTCAAACCGCCAGGAGTCAGCCTTTATCTGTGAAACAATCAGGGAATATTCCAGAATCTTCCGATAGAACATGTTTATTTCCCATGAGATTTCGGTAAGTGTCAGCAGCTTGTTGTATGGCAGCAGGTATACGACACTCGGTTCGAGTGCCTCAATCATGAGGTGGGTGGGTTCCTGCTTCAAGGTACTTTCTATGCAGATGATGATGCAGCCTTCATAGGAAAAGTGTTCGGTGACGTCTTTACCGTTTTTATAATAGAATTGGCGCAACATGCCTTTTCCTACAAATACGATATTATGGCTTATCTGCCCTTCATTGAGTAATAATGCGCCCTTTTCTACTTCCTTGCGAATGAGGATTTCCTCTATCAACCTTCTTCCCTCGGGAGCCATGCCTGGATAGCGGGAGTTGATAGCGGCATCTACGGTTTCTTTCAATAGTGCATCCATAAAGCCATAATTTGTTTGTTCGAGGGGCAAAGATAAGGTTTTTACGAGAAAAAATCAGCTCCGTATGAAACTTTTGTTTACCCATTTCATGCCATACCAGCGGCGGACGAAAATGAAGCCGCGGATATTCTCGTCCAACAGGAAGGCTACCCACATGCCGCAGATACCCCAGCCGAAGGGGAAGCCGAAAAGGTATCCCACACCTACAGCTACACTCCACTGCACCACCAACCCTACGTAGAAGGGGTAGTTGACATCTCCTGCCGCACGAAGGGCGTTGGTGGCGAAGATGTTGATGGGGCGGCCTATTTCGAGGAGTACATCTATGATAAGGATGGTGGCACCCATACGTATGATGTCGGGGTTGGACGTGAGCCAGCCAAAGATGGCATGCCCCGAAAGGGCGAGGATGCAGGACAGCATGACGGTAATCATGACGGATTTCTTCATGACGTATTTTCCCATAAGGAAGGCTGCGTGAGGTTTCTTCTCGCCTATCAGATGCCCGATACAGATGGCGCCGCCTTGTGCCATGGAGATGCTGAACAGATAAGCGAACATGATGATGTTGACACAATAGGTACGGGTGGCGAGCGCTTCCACTCCCAGCATGTTGATGAAGTAGGTGATGACGACTTGCGACGAGCTGTACGACAATTGTTCGCCGGCAGAGGGCAGGCCTACCTTCATCAGGTTCTTTAGTTCTATCCACGGAAAAGGGCGGAAGTATGCCGGTGGGAAACGGTGGATGTGCTTGCGGAACAGTATGACGAACAGTATAATCATGGAGACACCCCGGCTGAAGGCTGTGGAGATGGCGGCGCCTTCCACGCCCAGTTCCGGAAAGCCGAAGCGGCCGAAGATGAGGGAGTAGTTGCCGATGATATTGAGGATATTGACTACGACGGTGACCATCATCGGGTAGATGGCCTTGTTGGCACTGCGCAGGGAGGCGGAGAGGGTGAGGGATAGTGCCTGGAAGAAGGCGAAAGCGCCTACGATACGCATATAGTCCATGCCGTCCTGCATCAGTTCAGCGGTGAGCCCCATCAGCCGGAGGATGGGATGGGCGCAGGAGAACAGTACCAGGCTGACCGTGATACCTACCGCCAGGTTGACGAGGATGGATACGCCGACTACTTGCACTACTTTCTTGTGTAGTTTCGCACCGAGATACTGGGAACACAGAACGGACGTTCCGAGGTTGATGACTTCGAAAACGAGGAAAGTGAGCATGATAATTTGGTTGACTACCCCTACGGCGGCAACACTGTTGTCCGAGTGGCGGCTCAGCATGATGGTGTCCACCGCACCGAGCATCATGATGAGAAGTGTCTCTATAAAAATGGGGGCGGCCAGCTTGGCAAGCCGCTTTTTTAGGCTTTCTTGTTGTATCATTGTCCGTGTATGTGCACTATACTTTAAAAATCGCGCAAAGATAAGGAAAGGTTGAAAAGGACGGTTTGATATGTATCAAATTTTTTTTCTTGTTTTAGGGTTTGAGTGTTAACGTGTTATCTCAAATTGTATGAAAACGGTGAAAAAAATATGTAGGAAAGATTTGCACAGTCCAAAAGTTTGCCCTACATTTGCACCGCATTTGAAAAGAATGCTGGTTATAAAAAAGGAAGTTTGGGTGAGTGGCTGAAACCACCAGTTTGCTAAACTGACGTACGGGTAACCGTACCGGGGGTTCGAATCCCCCAGCTTCCGCCAGATGCACTCTTAGCTCAGTTGGTAGAGCAACTGACTCTTAATCAGTGGGTCCAGGGTTCGAATCCCTGAGGGTGTACAAGACAAATGCGAGGGTGGGTTCATCTAACGGTTAGGATACATGCCTCTCACGCATGGTATACGAGTTCGATTCTCGTACCCACTACAAAAACAAGAAAGCGGTTGACTGATGAAACGGTTAACCGCTTTTTGTTTTTCATTTTTCTGTTGTAATCCGAAAATAGTTTGGGTCAACGTAACAATCTGAGGTATTTTATATTTAAGCATATAATTTAGCAAGTCTATA
>NZ_QSOX01000002.1:323483-327414 GCF_003466325.1 Bacteroides sp. 4_1_36 | reverse complement strand
TCCTATGGCGGCGCACTTTTCAATTGGAATATTGGCGCACTTTTCAATTAGTATCTACACGTTTTTGGATAGGGCGCGGTCGGCAGAAACTTCCGTTTCTGTTTCCATTCGGATGGAAAGCGGGGTATTCTGTATTCATTATCAAAGAAGTATATTTATTATAACATTCATTAACAAAGAGCACGGCGCGCGCAAAATCCGTACTGAAGGAACAGGCAGGCAAATCTATTTCCTCCAGTACGGATTTTGCGCGTCTCAGCGGTAAGTAGCGGCAGCTACTTGCGTTTGTCCGCATCCATGCAGGTAGACCCGGTCTTTTCCGTTTCAATAGCTAAGGTAGAGACCGTAGAGCGGTAAGCGTTCCGCTTGGCGTGCCTCCGTTTCTTTTCCGCAACTCCTTTTCATTTCCTGCATCTCTGTATGCGGTCAGGTAGTCTTTTGAGTCCGCAAATGTAGGGCACCGGTCTGACAAACAAGGTCGGGCGTTGTCCGCTAAAAAATCTCCAGCCCTACGGGTAGTATTCAAGCCTTCGGTTTTAGTCGGAACCTTGCGGAATGTCATCCTCGGCACCTCAATTATTGCGGCATCAAAAGGCAACCATACCGCACGTCATACAGACACGCCGGAATAAAAAAAAAGTCGTTCTGGGAAACGGAGAAAATTAAAAAAGGCTCCACCCGACGACTCCAGAAATCCAGAATAAATTAAAAACTTACAGTTATGGCAGCAAAAAGAAACATCCCCGAAGCATGGAAAAATCAATGGTCTAAATTCATGTTTAACTTCTTTGATTACTTGCCTACCAAGTACGAGGCTAACAAACGGGAGTGGTCTATCCGCAGGATGATATGGGATTTTAAGGACGGGAAGCGCAGTGCGTCTGTGGCAGAACTTGTAGCGAAGAAGATGCGCGAGCAGTTCGGTGCGGAGGTTTGCAACGTGACGTTGGTCTGCATACCAGCCAGTAGCGGAGAGAAGAACGAAATCAGATACAAGGCTTTTGCCGAAGAGGTGGCACGGCTGACGGGGTGCAGGAATGCGTACAAAGCAATTACCATTGAGGGTGGACGGCTTGCCATCCATGAGACGAAAGCGGCCAAGACGGTGCAGACGGTGGAGGTCATCAAGTTTGACAAGCGTTTTTTCAAGGGTAAGAAATGCCTTGTATTCGATGATATACTGACGCAGGGGCATAGTTACGCACGGTTTGCGTGTGCACTTGAAACGCTTGGGGCAGAGGTTTTGGGAGGCTATTTCTTAGGCAAGACAATTCTTTTATAACAATTTAATCCATACAATTATGAATACTCTTTTTGATAACGATTGCCGCTACATGAGCGACAGCGAACTGATTTACGAAATCAGCAACAACAGACAGATTGTTTCGGACATCGAACGCAGCAACGAAGTGATAGACCTTGAAAAATTGTTTTCCTCTTTGACTCCTGGACGCAGGAGGGTAGCCGTGGCAGCCGTGGAGATGTACAAGAGACAACTGTCGCAGCAGGTGGAACGTAGGCAAATAAGGATGAGCAAAGACGTATACGAACTGATGGAGCCGTTGATAGGAGATTTGCCGAATGAGGAATTTTGGGTAGTGTCGATAAACCAAGCCGGACGGATTATCAAGAAAGTACGCATATCGGTAGGCGGTATTGACCAGACTTCAGCGGATATAAGACTGATTATGCGCGTGCTGATTGATACGGGGGCGGTGCAGTTCGCAGCGGTGCACAACCATCCGAGTGGCAACAGCCGACCGAGCAATGAGGACAAGAGGCTGACGGAGCAACTTAAAAAGGCGGCAGGGTTATTCAATATTAGGATGATAGACCATGTGATTATAACGAATGGTGGATATTACAGTTTTGGCGATGAGGGGCTGATTTGACGGAGGGGTGCAGGGCGCACCCATTCCGTTTGCTCGCATGCTCGCAAACGAAATGGGGCCCGAAAAGCGGAATGACTGGTCGTGTTACCGTTCCTTCAACCACGGAGGGGATTTTTACTTATGGTAATAAAATAATTACCCTATTCTTTGTGGGTAATAAAATAATTACCTATCTTTGCAGAGTAATCAAAAACAGATAACGATATGCCAACAATTTTAATTTTATTCGGTTTGAAGTTTAGAATTTATGTACGTGACCACGAACCGGTGCATGTACATGTACTCAGTCAAGACGGTGAAGCCAAGTTCCAGGTAGGTGATGAAATCCGGTTGATGGTCAATAAAGGAATGAAGCCCAAAGACATAAAACTGGCTGAGTCTATTATTGAAGAGAACAAAGAGTTGATTATTACAGAATGGGTTAAGATATACGGCAAATAAGCCGTATATCTCTATACATAGAAAGGAGTGATTATGGTAGCGAAAAAAGTTTGGTTCGAAGGTGAACGAATCTACATCGAAACTGATGACGGTCGTACGTTGTGGCAGTCAATCTTGTATTATCAAAGATTGAGGAATGCCACCAAAGAGCAGCGCGAGGATTATGAGCTGGGAGCTTTCGGCATTCACTGGGAAGAGATTGACGAGGATGTTTCTTACGAGAGCTTTGAATATGATGATCCAGAACCGGCAGGTATCTCCCGCTTGTTCCTTACACACCCGGAGATAAACGCTTCGGCTGTTGCCCGACGGATGGGGATGCAGCAGAGTTTGTTGGCACAGTATATACGGGGAATTAAACGTCCCTCAAAAGAACGGGAGCAGGCGATATTGAATACGGTGCGTGAAATCGGAAAGGAATTGAGCGGTATTTCAATTTAAAAAGAGAAGCGGAGCAAAAAACTCCGCTTTTCTTTTGTTGTTTCAAAAGAAACTCTCATCTTTGCAGTGCTAAACAGTTACGGTCACACCGTATCGCAGAGCGCGGTCAATGCTCAATGAATTTCAGTGGGCTTTTTTTATGCCCATACATTAACCATTTTACTGACGTCAGTAAAATGATACATACGAAATAGGCGGCTGCCTTTCCCATTACACTTTTGCTCTACGAGCGGAATCTGTAACTGTTTAGCGACACGGGAAATGGCAGCCGTTCTTCTTTTAAGAAAATTGCCTAAAATGCTAAACAGTTACAGTATGAAAAATCAAACATCCGGTGCGCTTATCGCACCAGAACCCGCAGGGATTCGTGTATCCGAGAACTTGAAAGCTCTGAATGAGCAAGTATCCAACATCCAATGCCGCTACTACCGCGTCCTGGCTCCCGATTGCGAAATAAAGACCGAAGCCGATTGCTGGTACTTCCGTGCCATTGTCTGGGCATGTGCCGCGATGGTGTTCCCTCCCCTACTGGCGGCAGCCGCGTTGTGTGTTTATAAGGCAAAGAAGTGCCGGAAAGGGGGTGAGGCATGAGCAAACATAAAAAAATCAGCGAAGATGGCATATTTGTAACGAGCCAACGCAGTCATTCAGCTACCAACACCGATGAATATAGTTATATGTTGTCGTATGGTGGTAATTATATAGCTTGCGATATGTCTGCCGATGAGTTACGTGAAATCATTTCCTGCATGCAAAATGCCCTAAAGGCTAATGGGGAAGGAGGTGAGAAATGAATACCGAAATCAATAACATCGTATTGACCTCCTCCATCAGCGAAACCATCTCGATTTTACAAAATGGCGTTGCCAGTGCTTGTTGCAATACCATAGATAGAGCTACCGGATTAATCCTGGACTTGAAAGTCGACAATGAAGTTAGTGCTGATGACATTATATCCGTAATAAGTGATTTACGCATTGTGTCATCCATGATAAGAAGCTTGACTCCGGAAGAAGAGAAAGGAGGCGCACAATGAGCAAGAAGATAGGATTCCGTTCTTATCAAAACGACGAAGAACCGGACAAACAAGACGAATTGGAGAAGCAACAAGCCGAGCGGCAGAAAGCCATAGCAAACTTCATCGGCCAGAACTATTC